>JAFTBL010000042.1 GCA_017455225.1 Oscillospiraceae bacterium | reverse complement strand
CCGGGCGCACGGCCTCCGCCGTACGGTCGTTCCACGCATAACGCACCGCCCCCTCAAGCAGCAGGATCGCCACTTCCCTGTCGCGGCTTTCATAGGTGTAGACGTCGCAGGGCTCCAGCACCACAAGCCCCACGTTCATACCGGTGGCCATATAGTTGTTTTCCGCGCTTAAATAGGCGTTGTAGCCCCGCTGCAGGGCGCTTTTCTCAAAATACGTCATGCTCCACCCTCCTTACAGTCCCGTATGCTGCCGGATATAGGCCCGGCCCTTCATGGCGCAGACCAGCGGGTCTGCCTTGGCGGGATCCTGCTCCGCCTCCACCAGCAGCCAGCCTTGATAGCCCGCCTCGGAGAGCGACCGGAACACCGGATCGAACTCCACGTCACCGTCGCCGGGCACTGTAAAGGCACCTTCCTTTACAGAGCGCAGAAAACTCCAGTTTTCCCGGCGTGCCTTCTCCACCACGTGGAGGCGCATATCCTTCAAATGCACGTGGCCCACCCGGTGGACATACTTTTGCAGTATGGCCAAGGGGTCCTCCCCGGCAAAGGTAAAGTGACCCGTGTCGTAGCACAAAAACACGTACCGGGGATCGGTCATGGCCATCAGCCGATCCGTCTCCGCCGCCGTTTGCACCACAGTGCCCATATGGTGGTGGTAGCACAGCTTGAAGCCGCGGGCGCAGGCAATGCGCCCCAGCTCGTTCAGCCCGGCGGCAAAGCGCTGCCACTGCGGCTCATCCATCACCGGCTTGTGGGAGCCTGTGAGGATGGGGGTGTCCATCTGCCCTTGAATGGAGCCGCTTTGCTCGCTGACGTTGATCCGGTCGGCGCCCACGGCAGCCAGAAAATCAAGATGCGCCGTAAAGTCCGCGATCTCCTCCTCCAGTGGCCTTGTCAGAAGAAGGGATGAGTACCAGCGGCTGGCCACCCGCAGATCCCGCAGCGCCAGCTGCTGGCGCAGCTCCACCGGATCGGTGGGAAACTTGTTGCCGATCTCACAGCCGGCATAGCCCGCCAGCGCCATTTCACTGACGATCTGGCGGAAGGTATTTTCCGCCCCCAGC
Organism: Oscillospiraceae bacterium; assembly: GCA_017455225.1. The sequence goes on along the minus strand of JAFTBL010000042.1, from coordinate 15,802 downwards.
TCCGGCATATCGTCGTTGCACCAGCCGATGGGCGCGATGCCCAACTGAACCTTATGGCTATCGAACATACTCTGCTCCTCCTTCAAAAGGCATATTCCTCTCCACGACAGGCAGCGTGGCGCCGCCGAAGGGCATGGCGATGACGGAGGCGTTTTCCCCATAGCGCGCCATGGCCTCGTCAAAGGCGGCCTGCGCCGAGGGCTGCGGATAGAGGAAGATGCTGCGGACAAAATCATCCGGCATCTCCGACACCAGATCGATGCGGGCGTGCTCCAGCACCATGCCGATGGCGGCAGCCTTGTGGCCGCCCAATTCAAAATCCCGTCCGATCCGCTCCACCATGTGGCGGGCGGAGGGCGAGCGCGTCAGCCACTCCTCGAATTTGGCGCTGCCCAGTCCCTCCGGGCACGCGCCGATGACAATGACGGTGCCGCCCTCTTTCACCGCGTACTTGGCATTTTCCAGTGCCTTCTGGGTCTGGTAGAGATTGGCGTCCTTGGGGGCGCCGCCCTGACTGACCAGCACGATATCCGCCCGGCGAGGGATGGGCTTGCGGTACATCTGATCCAGATACCGGCAGCCCGCCCGGTGGGCCTGCGTCACGTCGCCCGCCACGGCGTACACGATGCGCTTGTGCTCGTCCAGCACGGCGTTGACGATGAAGCCGACGGGACAAAGGCGCTCCGCCTCCTCGATGTCGGCGCGGATGGGGTTGCCCTCCAGCTTGCCGGCGCAGGCATCCGGCGACACCATCATACGGTGATTGCACTGGATGGCCTCCGGCGTGGAAACACCGGGCATCAATGCCTTGGCGCCGCCGGAGTAGCCGGCAAAATAGTGGAACTCGATGTTGCCGAGGCAAATGCGGAGATCCGCCTGTGCCACCGTGCGGGTGATATCCACCGGCGTGCCCCGGGAGGTGATCCCCATGCGCACACAGTCCGCCGGGTCGCTGTCCTCCACCCGCACCTCGTTCCAGCACCGCTCGCCCACCAGACGGCGCCGCTCGTCCTCCGTGTGGCGGCGGTGGCTGCCCAGCGCCAGCACCACGGTGACGTCCTCCTTTGCAACCCCCGCCCGGTACAGCTCGTCCAGCACGGCGGGCAGCACCTCATAGCTGGGCAGGGGGCGGGACACGTCGCTGGTGATGATCGCCACCTTCTGCCCCGGCCGCGCCAGCGCGTGAAGGGGACGGCTGCCGATGGGGTGATCCAGCGCCCAGCGGACGGCTTCCTCCCCTCGGCGCTCATGGGCCATGGGGTTGGCGGTCAGCACCGCCAGCAGGTTTTTCTCCGGCACCTCCACCGTCTGGGTGGTATGGCCGTAACCGAACTCCAGCTTCATGACCTCACACCTTCTCCGCGATCTGCGAGCCGTGGCGCAGGGCCCGCACCACCGGCAGCTCTTCCCCGCTCAAAAAGCGGATCAGCGCGCCGCCGCCGGTGCAGATGTAACCCATCTGCTCCGTCAGACCGTACTTCTCCGTGGCGGTGATGCTGTCGCCGCCGCCGAGGACGGTGTAGCCCGCCGTATCCGCCAGCGCCTGCCAAACAGTTTTTGTCCCGTGCTCACTGGCCGCCTGCTCGAACACTCCCATGGGGCCGTTGACGAACACCGTTCCGGCCTGCAGGATCGCCTCGCGGTACGCTTTCGCCGTCTTCTCGCCGATGTCCACCGCGGCGGCCTGCTCCGGCATGGCGTCGACGCCCGCTTCACGCCGTTCCCCGCCAGAGAGCCACGCAAGGTCTGCGGGCAGCGCGATCCGGTGGCCGAAGCGGTCGTAGAGCGCCTTTGCCTTTTCGTAATACTCTTCGTAGTTGGACTTGCGGATGAATTCCGCGCTGCCCTCGCCGATGGCATGACCCAGCGCCAGCAAAAAGATGTTGGCCACCAGTCCGCCGGTGAGGATCCGATCCGCCACACCCCGCGTCAGCACGGTATCCATCATGGCGAAGGCGTCTGCGATCTTCGCCCCGCCCAGCACGAACACGCAGGGGCGCTCCGGCGATTCCATCACCTGCGACACAGCGCAGTATTCCCGCTCAAAGAGCCGCCCCATGGCGGAGGGCAGCACCTGCTCGAAGCCGCACAGGCTGGGCTGATCCCGGTGGGCGGCGGCAAAGGCGTCGCACACGTAGAGCTCCGCCAGCGGCGCCAGCTTCTCCACCAGCAGCGTTTTGGCCTGCTCCTCGTGGCTCAGGCGCAGCTTCTTTTCAAACAGCGTCTGCTCCTCGGACACAAAACGCACGTTGTCCAGCAGCAGGATCTCCCCGTCCGCCAGCGCGCGGATCTTCTCCCGCGCCGCCGGGCCGCACACGTCGTCGATCCATTGCACCTCCCGGCCCAGCAGCTCCGACAAAACGGCTGCGTGGGGCTTCGTGGTGTAAAAATTCTGATACTCGATGTCGCTGCCCTGATGGGCCAGCAGCACCACCCTGGCGCCCCTGTCGGACAACTCCCGCACGGTGGGCACGCAGGCGCGGATGCGGTTGGTGCTTTTCAGCATGCCCCTCTCCCGATCCACCGGCTGGTTGATGTCCACCCGGCACAGCACCGTTTTGCCCTGCAGCGACACCTCGTCCAGCGTTCTGATCCCAAATCGCATGGCTTTTATCCCCTTACTTCTTGAACCGTCCGATCTTCAGATACTTGTTGGTCATGGCGGTGCCCTCTTCCCGGGTGGGCTGCATCCGCATGGCGGCGCGCACCGCGTCGATGGTCTCCGGGATGGTCACGCTCTCCTGCGGGATGTGGATGGCGTACATGACGTCGTTGCCGCTTTCCACCACGCTGTCCTCCCACAGGCCGATCTCATACAGGTCGCCCCGGCGATTGCCCAGATCCCGGGCGTATTTGAAGAAGCTGGCGTTGCCCAAAAAGCCCTCGTCCACGGTGACGGTGCGGATGCGGGGGTGGGCGCGGAAGGCGGCGATGGCCTGGTCACGGGTGATCTTGCGCCCGTCCCTGCCGCTGGCCAGCACGGTGATGATGTGGCCGTGGGTCACGGGGGTATGCACCAGAATGCCGGTGGCCTCGATGTGGGGCATGATGGTCATCAGGTCCACTGCCTGATGGCTGGGTGCCTTGTCCATCTGCAGAGCGTTGGTAAGACCCCGGTGATAATCGCCGGGATCGGCCACGCGGCGGATGATGGTGATGGCCACCTTGGAAACGCCGTAAGCCCGGTCGAGGCAGTCCACCGTGCGGATGAGGCCGGTGGTATTGCAGCTGGTCAGCTTCAGATAGTTCTGCCCCAGTCCCTTTTCATAGTTGGCGTAGCCGTGGAAAAACACGTCCGCCACGGAGTTCTTTTCGCCGCCCTGAAAAACGGCCTTGACGCCCAGCTTCTCGTAAAGCGCCTTGTTCTTGGCGCCCACGCCGCCGGGAGAGGAATCCAGCATGATGTCCACCTTGCCGCACAGTTCCTCAAAGCTGCCCGCTACCGGGATATCGTAGGCGGCAAAGGCGGACTTGTCCGCCCCGTCCACCAGATAGAGGTGATACGTTACGCCGTTCACGCCCACCATATCGTTCTCCCGCAGGGCGCGGATGGCCAGCGTGGGCGCCAGATCCGCAATGCCCACCAGCTCCATGTCCTCCTGCAGCGCCACACCGTCCGCCAGCCGCTGGCCGATGGTGCCGTAGCCCGCCACGCCCACCTTGATCTTTGCCATATGTATTGCCTCCTCGTTTTTCTCGCCCTTACTTCTTCCACGGGTCAAAGACCACCTTCATGCTGGCGCTGTAATCCATGGCTGTATACAGCGCCTTTTCCGCCTCCGCCAAGCCGAAGCGGTGGGTGATCAGTTTATCAAAGGGGAACTGATCCTGATACCGCTGCATCATCCGAAGCGACGGACGGTAGCCGGAGATGGAGTGGTTGGACATACCCATAATACGCACGTTCTTGGAGCAGATCTCATGGGGCTTGAGCTCCACCGTGCGCCCCACGTCCACGAAGTTGCCGACGATCAGATAGGTGCCCGCCTTGCGAACCATCTGCAGCCCCTCCGGAAACGCCTCCGGTTCGCCGGCACACTCCACCACCACGTCCGCACCGCGGCCGCCGGTACGCTGCCTGACCAGATCGACCCGCTCCTCCAGCGTAGTATCTGCGAGGCACAGGGTCAGATCGGCGCCAAACTGCTTGGCAAAAGCAAGCCGGAAGGGGGACGTGTCGGTCATGATGACCTGATCGGCGCCCAGCATACGCGCCTTGATAAGGTGCATGATGCCCAGCGGCCCGGCGCCCAAAATCACCACCGTGTCACCGAAGGCAAAGCCCTCGCCGTCAAATGCGTATAGCTCCTTGGCCTTGTCAAGAGAATACGTTACGTCAAAGAGCTCTGCAAACACCGCCACCTCCGGTTTCATCCCCTCCGGCACCTTGTAGAGCTTTACCCGGTCGATGATGGCCATGTACTGGGAAAAGCCGCCGAAAAGATGGGGCGGGTTTTTGCAGGAAAAGGAGTTGCCGTAGGAGCGGATCTCGTTGCACCACGGATAGTCCGGGATATGCTTGCAAAACCAGCACTCGCCGCACACCGTGTCCGGGCACATGACCACCCGGTCGCCTACGTGAAGCTCCTCGCCGTCAAATTCCAGCTTGCGCTTGCCCTCCTCCGTGATCTCCTCGATAATGCCCACGTTCTCGTGACCCTGAATAATGGGGAAAGGCGTGGTGATTTCCTGCGCCGTGCCAGCGTACTGACGGATCTCACCCTTGAATGTGTGTTTATCCGTGCCGCAGATGCCGGACAACTCTGTGCGGATGATAGCGCCGCCCTTAGGCAGCGCGGGATAGGGGAACTCCTGCAGCTCGATGGTCCTCGGCGCCGTCAGAACAGCCGCCTTCACTGTGTTTGCCATAATTGCGATCCTCCGTTTTTCTTTTTCCCGGCGCCCGACATGGGGCGCAGTTCGTTATGTTTCCCGCTCTTTCTCCTGTCTGGCCGCTATCTCCGCCTCCAGCGCGTCGAACACCCGCCTGTACAGTCGGGCACACAGATACGTGGGCACAGACAGTCCCAGCAGCAAAAACACCAGCAGCCAGCTGATCCGCGCGCTGCAGAGCATCAACGCCGGCACGACCCACAAGGCGATCATGGCCGCTGTGCGGGGCAGCTGTCTGACAGCCAGAACATACGCATTGAACAAGCTGTCGGAAAAGCGGTAGTGAAAGCCTGCCTGCAGCGGAAACAGCCACACGCCCACCGCCAGAAGCCCCAGCTCGATGAATGCCGCAAAGCCCCGTACCATGGCCAGCAGCGCCCCGCCGAAGAACGACGGTGAGAACAGGAATACGAGCCCCGTGATCAGGCACGCCGCCGCCAGCACAAGACCCAGCAGGCCCGCCTGCAGCAGATTTTCCCGAAACGCCTTGCGAAAATTGGCTGTTACGTAGGACTCACCTCGCAGCAGCTTGCGCGCGGCATAATGACAGGCGGTGAGAGAGGCAGGTGCCGTGACCACGCCGAGGCAGCCCAGCACCGTCAGCACATTCAGCCAGACCAGATCCGCGATCCGGTTTACAAAGCTGAACAGCGGCGAATCATATCTCGACGGACTCTGCACCGTTCCCCCTCCTCTCGCGTCGCAAAACCAACGCAGCGTATACGGCGGTGCGGACAGACGCCGTATACGCTGCATGACCCGTGCTTCAGCTCAGCGGGCCCCAAGTATTATCGACGATCTGGAATTCATCCAGATAGACGCTCACCTGCTCCGCACCCAGCTTGCTGACACCGGCTCCGTTGTCCAGATTGATGAAGTACCACAGGTGATCCGTGGCCTCCGCCAGCTCAATGGATATCTGCACCCAGCGATTAAACCGGCAATCGCCGTTGAGCACCTTGTACTCCGTGCCGCTGCGCTGACGGAAGGCCTCCAGGCGGTACGTCTTGCCGGCGGCAGCAGACTCATCCGCCGCCACGTACAGCCAGAACGTCAACAGCTTGCCTTGGTCGTACGTCCGGTCAAAGGTCACCGTCAGTTCCGGCCAGACGCTGCCGGTGGCGTCGGCGCGCAGGCAGTGAGTGCCCAGATCCAACGCAGCGGCAGCCGCCGCCATGGGTGTTTCCCGATAATCCGTCCGGACGGCGGTCATGCGCACCATCTGATCTTCCGCCACGGCAAAGGCGTCGGCATCGGTCAGGCCGTCAAAGGAAATACCGGCCGCAAAGCTGTTTTGCGCCGCGTGGCGCTGGCCCTCCAGAGGTTGGGCGCGCAGTGAGTCAAAGTAAAGCGGTGCCAGGACCTCCTCCCGGCTCTCCTTCTTATTCAGGATCGTAACCGTCATATACTTTACGTCCGTCAGATCAAAGAGCGTATCGTATACTGCGTCCGTCAGATCGTAGGAGCAGACCGTCCATTCATTGGGCGCCAGTTCACAGAACACCTCATCCGGTACGACGTATTCGCCGTTCCCGTTCGCCACGGTGAAGCTCCACCGGAGCAGCACCGCCTCGTCGCCCGCGTTATATACGTCCATCAGGATCTTCCCGTAGGAGCTGAAGTCTCCTGCACCAAAGGCAGGACAGCGCATACGGAACCACGGATAGCCGTTCGGATCGCCGTAATCTCCCTCCGGCCGGATCATCCACGAGGCAGCGCCGCCGGTGACATATCTCGGATCCGTATTGATCTCCGTGCGCCCCAGCAGCTTGCTCATCCGGAGGCCCGCGCCGGTGATCTCCCCGTAGGACTCGAAGGAGAGCAGAGCCGTGCCGTTTCCTGCCGCGGGGGCGGCAGAAGCGGGGGCGGCAGGGGCAGCGGGCTGCGCCGTGCCGGCCGCTGCGCCGAACAGCGAATTGGACTTGCCCAGATACTGGGTATAGGAAGCCGTTTCTCCGTCTTTGGTGACGGTCACGGTCACGGACGTACCGGCTTTGCTCAGCGTGACCTGCCGGGACGTACCGGAGCTGACCGCTGTGCCGTCAATGGACAGCGTTGCGCCGGGCTGCACGTAGCAGGTGAAGGTCGCCTTGTTACTGAAAAGGCTGGAGGTGGTCGTGATGGGGCCCATGGTATAGCCCAGTCCCCTGTCCAGATTCACCAGCAGACCCAGCAGCTTCTGCCGCAGAGCAGAAAACGCAAAGCCGTTGGCCCCGTCTGCCGTTACGGAAGTCATATCGCCCGTATAAAGCGGCCGATAGAACAGCGACTCCATAGCGTCCGCCACCGAGGGCGTTCCGCCGCTGAAGGACAGACTGTTCAGCTTTTCCTCCACCGCCTGCAGCAGCTCGTACTCCTCCATGCCGTCACGGATGCTCATCAGACGCAGGGACGGAATGGGGCCGCAGACTCCGTAAGGCGCACCGGGATAGGTCAGATTGCCGTCCCCCGTAGCCCAGGTGGCATCCGTATTGCGGTGGGCGCCCGCATATACGTCTATATACTCGTTATAGGTCTGTGCCGCCTCATCCGTATAGGCTGCCGCATCCCAGTAGAGATTGCCCTCCACGCCGTATTTGCTCTGCAGCCAGGAAACGCTGCGGCTGCTCAGCAGGTTTGTATCCGCAACGTGGTAGGAGGGCGCGGGGTTGCCCGGCGTGGAGTTGCCGTACCACCACAGGTGCAGCCCGAAAGTGTCACACATCGTGCGGATCCGGGACGACTGCGACTGCGTAAAGGCGTCGAACAGCAGGCACACCGCGTTCATCTTGTTCAGAAGCGCGTTAGCATCGCCGTTCTGGTTGCTCAGCAGCCAATCCGCTTTTGTGATGGGGATCACGTTGGGGATATCCCGCACCCAGCTCTGCCAGCCGTCGATCTGCTTAAACTGATCGTACCGTCCGGTCTGATCCGATGCGATGGTCTGCACGCACTCGTCAAGGATGGCATTGAGCTGGTCGATCCATGTGATCACAGCATTCCGGGTCTCCGCGTCCGTGATATCCGGCTCGTCAATGAAATAGATCATGGCCTTGTCCAGCAGATTTCGCTGAGGCGTGCTGGCCGCTGCCAGGGCGAGGATCTGCTCCTTTGCCGCGTCCGTATGGCTCAGCAGCGAGCCGGAGATGTCACCCACCTCGGACAGGATCGTATATGTGCTCAACGTGTCGTAATACTTCTCCACAGCCCGGACAAGCTCCTCGCCGGACAGGGTGCCCAGCGGCAGCGCCTGCAGTGAGATACGGTAGTCACGGAAGAATTCGTAGTACCGCTCCATCATGGCAAGGCTGCCGTCCAGCTCACCGGGCGCCACGCGGTCATAGCGCCATGAAAACAGCGTTTTGGCAGCGGGTGTGTCGCCCAGCGTATAGTCCAGCACCTCCAGCGACACAGGCACAGTGACCAGCTCCTCGCCATCGGCGCCCGCAACGTGCAGGATAAAGCTGCCCTCATATACGCCGGCGGGTGTGTCCTTCGGCACGTAGAGCGTGACCCACATGCCGCCGTTGGTACCGGCTGCGGCGGTATTTTCCCCGTAATGCTGCGCCGCCGTCATGGGCAGCAGGGCATCCGGCATACTGCCGCTGCCGTAGGAATAAACACTCTCGTTGTAGTTGATGCTTTTTTGTACGTATACGTCCACATTCTCCGCCAGCAGGGTTTTCCCGCCGCAGGTCAGATCACCGGGATACAGCGCAAAGGAGCTGACGGCCTTGTCCGCCGTAAGCAGCAGCTGGGCACTTTCATACTCATTGCGCACCGCCCGGAAAGAAAGCGACGGGGCGCCTTTGTTGGCGTAGTCCGTTTCCGCTTTTCCGATCTTCACCGTGGAGGGTGCCGACCACAGCCGGCCATAGCCCGTGGCGTCCTGCAGATCCTCCTGCATGGCTCCGTAAAGCACCACCGTTCTGGTCTTGCCCGACACGACGGTACCGTCCATCGTGGTCCATATGGCAGTGACCTGAATAGGGGTGCCGAAAACGCTCTTGGGGATATTCCGCAGCGTAAAGGCCATGAAATAGCGGGACGTATCGGTAAAGGACTCCTCCGGCGTATAGGTGGTCACGCCGTCCTCCTTCGTATAGCCCTGAATGGTTTTATACACCTTGTCGGTGGTCAGCGTCTGCACCCGGCCGTTGATCTCCACCGAGAAGCCCACGGAGCGGTAACGCAGCGAATCTACTGACGTTACCAGCCGCAGGCTGGTCTTGTCGCTGTCCTTGGTGGTGCCGCCGGCAACCTGATAGCGCACACCCAGCACGTTTTCATCCGCAAACGCGGCGTAGGCGCCGGGGGCAAAGTCCGCCGGGCCATCCACCGTGGTCTGCAGCGACACGTCCTGATACCAGCCGGAGAACACCTGTCCCTCCGCCTTCGGGCAGCGCCCCTCTGTATTCCACGACGACGCGTCGCCGTAATACGTGCCGGTGGCCGCTTCTGCCGTGGTTATGACGCCGACCGGCCCCGCCATGGTAAGTATGAGCGCCGCGCACAGCAGTGTGCTGACGAATTTTTTCTTCACTCCGTTTCCCTCCACTTTCCTGTCGGTCTTTCAGCCGAGCTTCTGCATCTGGCCGCCGCGCACCGGGCAAAGCCTGCACCGGCCCTCCGGTACGACGTCAAAACCTCCGTCCTCCGCCGCCGTGACCGAGGCGTTTTCGATCCGCAGCGCGTAGACCGTGCCCTTGTACTCATAGCAAAGCGCACCGTCCTCCAGCCGGATCTGCGGCTGGGGGGCGCCTGCATGGAAATGCAGCTTCTGCGCGCACACCGTGATCCCCTCTTCGTCGAAGGTCACCGAGCCGCCGCTCCATGAAACGCGCAGCATCCCCTCCGCCGTTTTTTCGGCGGTAAAGGGTTCGGTGCACTCATCCACCGTCAAGCCGCAGTTTTCCTTCTCCTCACCGCTCCAAGCGAGGGTGTCCACGACGGGCAGATTTTCATAAAGCGCGTTCGCCGGCGTGGTACACGGCTCCGTCAGATACAGATCCGCCACATGCTCGTCAAACAGGTAGAGCGAGCGGAAGAAGATCCGGCCCCCGGCGCGGAAAAGGTTGGCCGTATAGTTGCGGCAATCGTAATAAACCGATTGAAGCTCCGCGCCGGCGTCCCAGCTGTCCAGCGCCGTCACTGCGGTGGCGGGGGTGCCGTGGGGAAACGCCTTTTTGAACCGCTCACCCGTGGCGGACATCTTCTCAATGGTCACATCCGGCAAGCGCAGGGCCTTCTCGATCTGCATCCGCAGCGGGGTGACCAGGTCGTACATGCCGAAGCAATTCTCCTGTCCCAGCTGCGCATAGGCAAAGCCCAGTGATTCGTTTTGAAAATAGGTCTTGAAGCTCCAGTCCACGCAGCGTGGATCGGAGCCGTTGTGCCACACGGGCTCCAGCGTATAGGGGGGACGAAGCGTCGGGTCGGCACAGTATTTCCCGTCGTCGTAGTTATGCACAGGGCAGGGCCCCAGCAGCCGGAACACCGGCACCTTGTTTTGCATCGCCGCCGTCTGCGCCGGGGTGAACATATTGCGGCGTGAAGGATAATACGCCTGATTGAAATAGCCGCCCACCAGCGTATAGGCGTCGCAGTTGGTCTGGTCGCGGCAGATGGCAAGCGCACTGATCTCGTAGTGATCGACCAATTCGTTGACCGTTTCCGTGTCGATCAGCCAGCTGGCCACCGTTTTGGGATAACAGCCGAACACCTCTTTGAATTTCCGCATCGCCTCGCGGATCAGCCTGCGGCGCTGCTCAGGGGTGTAGGCCATGGAAAATCCCGGCACAATGTGCCAGTCCCACTTCCAGCCCATCTCGCTGCGATAGGGCAGGCCGCAGGCAGCGGTCAGCGGCTCCACGATCTCATACCAGAGACCCAGCTCCGTCCGCTCTGTGGCGCGGCTGCGAAACAGCTCCTGATAGCGGGGGTCACACAGCGCGTCGTACTGCAGCAAAAACGTATTCTCAATGCCGTATTCGTTCACCAGCGCCAGCTCCGACTCGGTGGCGCGGTAGAGGATATCCGACCCGGCGGGGAGCCGCTCGTCCACGTCCCGGACGAAGTTCATTACGTTGATCGACTTCATCTGTGTTTCCCCTGTGTTATTCTTCGGGCAAAAACGCCACAAAGACGTCGTCTGTAAAGTCATCGGGTGTACCGCTGTCCGCGATCACCGCCCATACCGTGTCGTACACGTGGACGCCCTCTACGCAGTCCATGACCCAGACGCCGCCCCGGTGACCCACCCGCATGGTGGCGCCGTCCTCGGAGACGGAGCCGATGAACACGCCTTCCTTGCGAAGCTGACCCGTATACTCCACGCCGGAAGCATAAGACGCCAGATCAGACTCGGGCGCCGCATCCGCTTTCTGGCTGCAGCTGCACGCATCACAGTCGCACGCACACGTGCACTCGTTCTGCCCGCCGCAGGCGCAGAGGCAAAGGCTCACCAGCCCCAGCAAAACGGCGATTGCCCTTTGCTTCATAGCGTTCTCCTCCCCTATCGGATATCATATACGGAGCGCAGCCGGATGGTTCCGGGCCGGCCCTCTAATATCTTCACGGTCTTGGAGCCTGCGTTCATATCGAAATAATTGTCACTCAACACCATATCTGCATCCGGCGCGTCGATCTCCACGTAGGAGGCAAAGGACTCGGCAGACACGGTGATCTCATTGCCGCGGAGCTCATACGTCAGCCGGGGATCGAGAAAGTCGAAATACTTGGGCACGGTGAACAGCGCCGTTCCCTCAGAGAGCGTCTGTCCCTCTGCCTCAAACGCATAGCTGACATAGGTGCGATCCACGTCCAGCCCGGTGAACTCCATCTCCTCCAGCCATACCGACGTCAGCGCCGGCACGGTCAACACCGTTTCGCCCTGACGCAAAACAGCGCCGCTGTTGCTTCGCAGCGCCCATGACGCGACGCCCGTTACGTCCTGCCGGGTCTCGTTGGTCACGCAAAGCTGCGCCTTGGTCTCATAGGTCACGCGCGGATCCAGCGTGGGGAAATACCGTGTGCTGCGCTCCCCCGTCTCCTTGCAGCTGATGAGCACGGGGCTGTAGAAGCGTCCGGCCACATAGTGAAGCGCCTTCAGCCGCCCGTAATAGTCGATGCTGGACCACGAGGCGGTGGGCCAGATATCGTTGAGCTGCCAATAGAGCGTGCCCATACATCTGCCCCGGTGACGGCGCAGATGCTCCACGCCGTAGCGCATGGCCTCCGCCTGCAGCAGCTGGGAGGCATAGGCCAGCGTGCCCAACTCGGCAGGGTATTTATAGGTCTGGGACAGATAGTTCAAAATTTTGCCGTTGGCCTCTCCGTTGCGCTGGTGCATCTCCATCACACGGCTGAAAATGTTCCTGTCCTCCTCGGCGGTAAAGGCCTGAATGGTCTTTTCACAGGGGAAGGATTGGAAGCCGAACTCGCTCAAATAACGGAAATACTTGTTTCGGTAGTCGGTAAACGGCTTCCCGCCGTGCCAGACCTCCCAGTAGTGAGCGTCGCCCACGTTTTCGTTGCGCGGATCGATAAAATGGCCGCAGGAGGTGGGCGAGGACGGGATATAGGACACGTCGGGGCACAGCTCGCCCACCACACGGGGCATCATGTCCTCGTAGAGATAGAGGTAGGTTTCCACCATGGCGGGGTGATCCTTTGCCTCGCCGTAGGCAAACATCTCCTCCACCTCGTTGTTTCCGCTGATCAGGGCCAGCGAGGCGTGATGCCGGATCCGGGAAAGATTGTCCCGCACCTCCGCCTCGATATTCTCCCTCATGGCCGCCTCGCTGCTGACAGTAACGCAGGCCACCATCATGTCGAGGAACACCACCAGCCCCATCTCGTCACAGGCGTCAAAGAACGCGTCACGGGGATATATGCCGCCGCCCCAGACGCGGATGGCGTTGAAATGGCTGTCGCGGCAGCGGCGGATCAGCTGATACGTCTTTTCCGGCGTGACCCGGGAGAGGATGTTGTCCTCGGGGATATAGTCGGCGCCCATGGCAAAAAAGCGGACGCCGTTCACCTCGTGGCAGAAGCTCTCACCGTATTTGTCCTTCTCCCGCACAAGCCGCAGCGTGCGCAGGCCGATCCGGCGCGTTTCCCGCCAGCCCTCACACTCCGCCGTTACGGTATACAGCGGCTGTGCGCCCAGGCCGTTGGGCCACCAAAGCTGCGGGTCAGGGATCTCCGTCTCCTGCCCGTTCCTGAGCGGATAGCAGGCGCCGTCCGGCGCCGTCACCGTCACATCTACCGCCGCAGGGCGATCCGTTTGGACGAGGGGCGTGAGAAAGACCCGGCCCGCCTCATGGCGCTGCACGATCCGCAGGTCCGTGATCCGGGCGCTGTCCAGCACCAGCAGGCTCACGTCCTTCCAGATGCCCGCATCCGGCAGACGGGGGCCCCAGTCCCAGCCCAGCATGCAGTGCGCCTTGCGAATATGGCCGGCGCCCTCCGTGCAGTGCCATGGCTCATACAGCCGCTCCTCCTTCTGCTTGCGCGTGATATAAGGAACGGGCGGGTGGCAGACGACGCGCAGCTCGTTTTCTCCGCAGCGCAGAAGCTCCGTCACGTCAAGCTCATAGGTGCGGTGCATGTTGTCGGTATACGCCGCGTGGCTGCCGTTGAGATACACGTCGCACAGAGTGTCCAGTCCCTCAAAGCGCAGCAGCGTCCTGTGGCCGTCGGGTGTGAAGTCAAAGGTGCGGGAAAAGGTGAATTCATTGTCCATAAGCCGCAGCGCCTGCAGCTCGTTCTGCCGGTAAAAGGGATCCTCCATCTTCCCGCTCTCCAGCAGGAAGGAATAGACCGAGCCGGGCACCGTGCCCTGGCAGTCATAGCCCGCGCCGGACAGGCGCCAAACTCCGTTTAAGCTGATTTGTTTCATCCATTACCCCTCTTATCCATTTGAAGCGTGAGTGTCGTCCGCGCCGTCAGCCCTTCAAGCCGCCGGAATACATCTGCCCCATCAGCTTGTCGGAGAAGAAGATGAAGATGACGAGGATGGGCAGCATGGCGATCAGCGCACCGGCAAAATAGGCCGGATAGTTGGCCGCGTATTGGATCTCCTGCTGGAAGGCATACAGTCCCAGCGCCAGCGTGGGCCGCTCATTGAAGTAGAGCAGAGGCGTGTTGTAGTCATTCCAGTTGGTGACGAAATTCAGCAGGAAAAATGCAATGAGGATGTTTTTTCCCATGGGCAGGCCGATGGTGGTAAATGCCTTCCAATCGCTGCCGCCATCTACATATACTGCCTCCCGGTACGCCCGGGGCACCCCCTTGAAAAAGCCGTAGGTGATCAGCATATTGGCGCTGAAGCCGCCGATCTGCGTCATCAGGTAGAGCGGAGAGTCATTGATCCCCAGACTGTAGATCAGCTTATAGGTGGCGGGCAGCGCGCCGTAGATGGGGATAATCATGATAAACAGCACGATCTTGAACAGCAGCTCCCGTCCCCTGAACTCATACTGGGCAAACACGTAGCCCGTGACGCAGATGGAGAAGGACGCCAGCAAGGACGAGCCGAACACCAGCCAGATGCTGTTGAACAGCATGCCCCAGAAGCCCACGTTGTTGAATTTCAGCTTGTCGATGGCCATTTGGAAATTGTCCCACCGCAGGTCGGACAGCTTGGGCATGGCCAACGGCTCGCGCAGATAGTCGATGTTGGATTTGAAAGCGCTCATCAGCGCCCAGAACAGCATATATAAAACGATCGCAGCCCAGACGGCCAGAATGATGAACGCGCAGATGAAGAAAATGCGCTCCGGCACAGTGCGTCTGTGCTCTAAAACGTCCCGTTTCGTTTTCTTTCTCATGTCTGTCGTCCCTCCCTTAGTCCACGTCCGCATAGATGCTGGTGACCAGCTTTCTCAGCAGCAGACACAGAGGATAAGCGATCAGTGTAAAAATCAATCCCAATGCCGAGGGTAAGTAGTATGCGTTGTACCTTCGCACCTGATCGAAGATCCAGTAGCCGAAGGTAAAGGTGGATTCCATATAAGGCGTAAACAGCAATATGCTGCCGCTGGCGCCGAAGATCCCCGCAAAGCTCGTTACGATGGTCATAGAAAGCGTGGGCCACATCAGGGGGATGATGATGTGCCACAGCTCCTGCCACATGGTCACGCCGTCCAGCGCGGCGGCCTCCATCACCTCTTTGGGAATGCGGGCCATGGCGCCGCTGAAGAGGATATAGCTGCCTGCAAAGCCGAAGAAGAAGGAATAAAACAGCAGCATGGGGGTGGCGTATTCCGCCTCCTGAAACCATGCCGGCACACGGGCCACGTGGAACACGTCCATCAGCAGCTTGCCGAACACGCCCTTGCCGGAGATGAACGCCTCAAAGATGCCCGCCAGCACCACCGAGCAGATGATGGACGGCAGATACAGCACGACGCGGAAGAATTTCGTGCCCCTGAGCTTTTTGTGAAACACGTAGGTCAGCAAAATGGAGTGGGGAATGCTCCACACCGTGCCGAGAAGCCAGTATTTCAGAGTGTTGGCGCCGTAGAGCAGCATATCGGCGCCCTGATTTTGCTCCGTGAACATCTTATAGATGGTCTTGAAGTTATCCAGCGTCCAGTACTCCACGCCGCCGTTGGCATAGTCCACGTTCCGGAACGCCATCAAAATCGAGTCGATGTTTACGTACAGCCAGAATACCAGCAGGTTCAAAAGAGGCAGCGCCAGCATGGCCCAGACAAAGATGTTTCGCTTGGTCTGCGCCTTGAGCTGCCGCCCCGGCTTGATACGACCGAACAGCGCCTGACTGATCCGCCGTCTGCCCTCATACAGGGACAGACCCAGCTCGCGCTTTCTGCTCTCCCATGTTTTTTCTGCCGTTCTGCTTGCCATATCTACCATCCTCCCCGGCTGTGTCTTGCCTGTTCCGGCCGTTCTCCCGGCAGGCGGT
>JAFTBL010000041.1 GCA_017455225.1 Oscillospiraceae bacterium | reverse complement strand
TTCCGCGCCGCCGCCGCCGACCAGCTGGAGATCTGGGCAGACCGGGCAGGGGTGGACATCGTGCGCCAGCACGAGGGCGCCGACCCCGGCGCCGTGCTGTTCGACGCCCTGCAGGCCGCCAAGGCGCGGGGCGCGGACGTGGTGCTGTGCGACACCGCCGGGCGGCTGCACAACAAGCAGAATCTCATGAACGAGCTGGGCAAGCTGCGCAAGATCATCGACCGGGAGTGCCCGGAGAGCGTGTGCGAAACGCTGCTGGTGCTGGACGCAACCACCGGCCAGAACGGGCTGGTGCAGGCCCGGGTGTTCAAGGAGACGGCCGGCCTCACCGGCATCGTGCTGACCAAACTGGACGGCACCGCCAAGGGCGGCATCGTCATCGCCATCGCCGGCGAGCTGGGCGTGCCGGTGAAGTTCGTGGGTCTGGGGGAGGGGATCGACGATCTCCAGCCCTTTGACAGCGGAGAATTCGTTCGCGATTTTGTGTGATAAGGAGCTTATTCCATGCGAAAAGACGGCAGAAAGTTCAACGAGCTGCGCCCGGTGCGCCTGACCACCGGCTTCAATAAGTTCGCCGAGGGCAGCGTGCTGGTGGAGTGGGGCGACACGAAGGTGCTGTGCACCGCCTCGGTGGAGCCGAAGATCCCGCCCCACGTGCAGCCGGGTCACGGCTGGGTCACGGCGGAGTACGCCATGCTGCCCCGGGCCAACCGCACCCGCGGCCGCCGGGACATCGACAAGCTGAAGCTGGCCTCCCGCAGCGCGGAGATCCAGCGTCTGATCGGCCGCAGCCTCCGGGCGGCGGTGGATCTTTCCCGGCTGGGGGAATACACCGTCACCGTGGACTGCGACGTGCTGCAGGGCGACGGCGGCACCCGTACCGCCAGCGTCACCGGCGGCTTCGTGGCGCTGTATCTTGCCTGCGAGCATCTGGTGCGGGAGGGGTGGCTGAACGCCTCACCCATCCGCGGCTTCGTGGCGGGGGTCAGCGCCGGCATCGTGGACGACGCGGCGGT
The DNA here is from genome assembly GCA_017455225.1 of Oscillospiraceae bacterium. The sequence goes on along the minus strand of JAFTBL010000041.1, from coordinate 3,487 downwards.
GCTGGATCTTCCCTACGAGGAGGACAGCCGGGCGCAGGTGGATCTCAACTGCGTGATGAACGACCGGGGCGAGCTGATCGAGATCCAGGGCACCGGCGAGGGACGCGCCTTCACCGTGGCCGAGCAGCAGGAGCTGGTGGCGCTTTGCGCCAAGGGCATCCGCGAGCTGATCGCTTTGCAGAAGGCGGCTTTGGGACTGACGAGGGAAGTGGTCTGAAATGGTACAGGCTTTTGAAATGATCATGCTGGTGTGCTTCGGTCTGTCGTGGCCGTTCAACATCGCCAAATCCGTCCGCTCCCGCACGGCTCGGGGCAAGAGCGTGCTGTTTGAGATCATGATCGTCATCGGGTATCTCTCCGGCGTAGCCGGCAAGCTGCTGGGCGGCAATATCACCTACGTGCTGGCTTTTTACGCGGTGGATATTTTGCTTGTCGGCACGGATCTGATCCTGACCTTCCGCAACCGCAGACTGGACAGAGAAAGGGAGAACGCATGAAATTCGTGTTGGCGTCCCACAACCGGGGCAAGCTGAAGGAAATGCAGGAGATCCTGGGCGGACTGGGCGTGGACGTGGTGCTCCAGTCCGACGTGGGTCTTGCGCTGGAGCCGGAGGAGACCGGCGCCACGTTTTATGAAAACGCCGCCATCAAGGCCAGAGCGGTGTCCGAGGCGGCGGGTCTGCCCGCCATCGCCGACGACAGCGGTCTGTGCGTAGACTGGCTGCAGGGCGCGCCGGGGGTGTATTCCGCCCGCTACGGCGGCGCGGCCACCGACGAGGAGCGTTACCGGTTGCTGCTGGAGAACCTGCGGGGCGCCACCGACCGCTCCGCCCACTTCCACAGCGCCGTGGTGTGCGCCTTTCCCGGCGGCGACGAGGTCAGCGCCGAGGGGGACTGCTTCGGCACCATCGCCTACGCCCCCCGGGGCGAGGGCGGCTTCGGCTACGACCCGGTGTTCTTCGTGCCGGAGCTTCGCAAGACCTTCGCCCAGCTGACGCCGGAGGAGAAAAACGCCGTGTCCCACCGGGGCAACGCCCTGCGTGCCTTCGCGGCGAATCTGAAAGAATATCTGGAGAAGCACTGATATGGAACTGACAAGCAAGCAACGTGCCCAGCTGCGGTCTATGGCCGCGGGGCTGGACACCATCCTCCACGTGGGGAAGGACGGCATCGGCGACAATCTCATCAAGCAGGCCGACGACGCGCTGGAGGCCCGGGAGCTGATCAAGGGCCGCGTGCTGGAAAACAGCATGCTCACCGCCCGGGAGGCGGCGGAGGCTCTGGCGCCCCTGTGCCGGTGCGAGGTGGTGCAGGTCATCGGCAGCAAGTTCGTGCTGTTTCGCTATCAGCACGACAAGGCCAAGCGGAAGATCGAGCCGGTGAAGAGCGCGAAGCGGGGCGCCGGGCAATGAAGCTGGGTCTGTACGGCGGCACCTTCAACCCCATCCACCGGGGCCATATCACCGCCGCCAAGGCGGCGCGGGATCAACTGGGGCTGGATCGGCTGCTGCTGATCCCCGCCAACGTGCCGCCCCACAAAAAGCTGCCGGAGGGCAGCGCCTCGCCCCTGCAGCGGCTGGAGATGACCACCCTCGCCACGGCGGAGCTGGGGCGCTGGGCGGAAAGCTCCGACGTGGAGCTGCGCCGTACCGGGAAGAGCTATACCAGCGACACCATCCGCGCGCTGAAGGAGCAGTACCCCGACGACGAGCTGTGGCTTTTGATGGGGTCGGATATGTTTTTGTCCCTCCACACGTGGCACGAGCCGGCGGAGATCCTCTCCCGGGTGGGCGTGGCGGCCTTCAGCCGAAAGGGGGAGGACGAGTCCGACGCCTTCGCCCGGCAGAAGGAGCGGCTGGAGCAAGCCTTCGGCGCCCGGATCGTCACGGTGGAAAACCCGGATGTGGTGGAGATCTCCTCCACCGATATCCGCCGCGCGCTGGCCGGGGGTCAGGGGGCGGCGTACCTGCCGGAGGCGGTGTACGGCTACGTTCTGCGCCACGGGCTCTACGGCACGCATTGCGATCTCAGGCACCTCACGCCGGAGGAGCTGCGCCCCATCGCGCTGAGCTATCTCAAGCCCAAGCGGATGCCCCACGTGCTGGGCACCGAGGCCACCGCCGTGCGCCTTGCCCGGCAGTACGGCGCCGACGAGCGGCAGGCCCGGGTGGCAGCGCTGCTGCACGACTGCACCAAAAAGCTGGAGATGGACCAGCAGCTGGCGCTTTGCCGGCAGTACGGCATCCAACTGGACGAGCTGGAGCGCCGGGCGCTGAAGCTGCTGCACAGCAAGACCGGCGCCGCCGTGGCCCGCAGCGTGTTCGGTGTGGAGGACGCGGTGTACGAGGCCATCTATTGGCACACCACCGGCAAGGCGGACATGACGCTGCTGGAAAAGGTGATCTACATGGCGGACTACATCGAGCCCAACCGGGACTTTGACGGCGTGGACGAGCTGCGCCGTCTGACCTTTGAGGATCTGGACAGGGGACTGCTGCTGGGTCTGACGGAGACCGTCCGTGAGATGGAGGAAAAGGGTCTGCCCGTCCACAAAAACACCATGGAAGCGAGAAATTTCCTTTTGGAGAAAGGAGTCAAAATATGAAATCACCCAAGGAGCTTGCGCTGCTGGCCGCCCGGGCCCTGTCGGACAAGAAGGCCCGGAACGTGCAGGTGCTGGAGATCGCCGACATCACCACGCTGGCGGACTATTTCGTCATCGCCACCGGCGCCAGCAGCACCCAGATCAACGCGCTGGTGGACAACGTGGAGAAGGTACTGCACGAGGAGGCGGAGGAGCAGCCCCTGCACCGGGAGGGGTACCGCGGCGGCACGTGGGTGCTGCTGGACTACGGCTGCCTCGCCGTCCACGTGTTCAACGACGAAAGCCGCCAGTTCTACGGGCTGGAGCACCTGTGGCGCGACGGCAAGAACGTGGATATCTCGGATATATTTGAGCAAAAGGACTGACAAGTAATTTACCTTTACAGCAAGGAGCGTCGATATGAACTACGATTTTGCCGCCATTGAGAAGAAATGGCAGGAGCGCTGGGAGCAAAGCAAGCCCTATGCCGCCGTCACCGGCGACAAGCGCCCCAAATTCTACGCGCTGGTGGAGTTTCCCTACCCCAGCGCGGCGGGGCTCCACGTGGGGCACCCCCGCCCCTACACCGCGCTGGACGTGGTGTCACGCAAAAAGCGGATGGACGGGTACAATGTGCTGTTTCCCATCGGGTTTGACGCCTTCGGCCTGCCCACGGAGAACTTCGCCATCAAAAACCATATCCATCCCGCCGTGGTCACCAGGCGGAACATCGAAAACTTCACCCGTCAGCTGAAGATGCTGGGCTACGGCTTCGACTGGGATCGGGTGGTGGACACCACCGACCCCTCCTACTCTCGCTGGACGCAGTGGATCTTCCTGCAGATGTTCAAGAAAGGTCTTGCCTATAAGGCCACCATGCCCGTGAACTGGTGCACCAGCTGC
>JAFTBL010000040.1 GCA_017455225.1 Oscillospiraceae bacterium | reverse complement strand
GGCAGCAGGTGGCGGAGAGCGAGATGGAGATCGAGCTCAACGGCAAGGACGCCCGGGGCCGGGTGATCTCCCGCTCCGTGGCGCAGGATGAGTCGCAGCAGGTGTTCTACCCCAAGATGGTGGGCAACGCCCAGTGCTTCGGCCATGTGCAGTGCGATTCCATCATCATGGGGCAGGCCAGAGTACAGTCCATCCCCGCCATCTCCGCCAACTGCACCGACGCCCAGCTGATCCACGAGGCCGCCATCGGCAAGATCGCCGGCGACCAGCTTTTGAAGCTGGAAACGCTGGGCCTGACGCCGGAGGAGGCGGAGGAGACCATCCTCAAGGGCTTTTTGGCGTAAAAGAAACAAAAAACACCCCCGAAGTGTTCAATGCTTCGGGGGTGTTTCAGCAGTCGGGCGCGCGTTATTCCTCTGCTGCGGGCTGTTCCGGCTCCATGGGGGCGCCGCAGTCGGGGCAGAATTTGCTGTTGGACGCCGCACCGCAGACGGAGCAGGTCTTCAGCTCCGGGTCGGCGGGCTCGTCGGCAAAATCCTCCGCCTCGTCCTTGACAGGGCGGGATGCCTCCAGTTCGGCGATCTTCGCCTTGGAGGCGTTGACCGCCGCCACCACGTCCTTCACTGCGTCGGGGATCTCTCCGTCAAATTCGGACACGAACCACTCGCCGATGGCCTTGTAATTCTTCTCGATCTCCCGCTGCTCGCTGATGATCGCCACGGTCAGCTTGGCGTTCTCCGAGGCCAGCTTCACCTTTTCAGCGGCGGCGCTCACCAGGTCCTGCACCTTCTCAGCGGCAGCGCCGGCGGCGTCCTGTACCTTTTTGCCCAGCTCATCAAAATTCGCCATGATGATCTCCTTTCCCGCTTGGTTTTGATTTGGTCAGATTATACTGCATCTATATGTGCTGTGCAAGGGGAATAACCGGAATTTTACACTCTTTTTACAATTTTCAGTGCTCGATCCAGTCGGCGGCGCGCTGCACCGCCCGCTTCCACAGCCGGTAGTCCCGGTCGCAGTCGGACTGGATCCGCTGGGGGCGGAACAGGCGCTGGCTGCGCCGCAGGGAGGACAGCTCCTCCATGCTGTTCCACAGTCCGCAGCTCAGACCTGCCAGCGCCGCCGCGCCGAAGGCGGTGGTTTCCACCATGGTGGGGCGATCCACCTCGATGCGCAGCAGGTCGGCCTGCATCTGCAGAAGAATGTCCGACACGCTGGCGCCGCCGTCCACCCGCAGCCGGGTGATGTCGCACCCGGCGTCCTGCCGCATGGCCATCATCAGATCGGTGACCTGATAGGCGATGCACTCCAGCACAGCCCGGGCGATGTGGGCCCGGTTGGTGCCCCGGGTAATGCCCAGCAGGGCGCCACGGGCGTACATATCCCAATAGGGAGCGCCCAGCCCGGTGAAAGCGGGCACCAGAATCACGCCTCCGCTGTCGGGCACCTCCGCCGCCAGGGTGTCGATCTCCGGCGCAGAGTGGATCAGCTTCAGTTCGTCCCGTACCCACTGGATGGTGCTGCCGCCGTTGAACACGCTGCCCTCCAGCACGTAGGTGGTCTTGCCGCCCACCTGCCAGCCCACGGAGCTGACCAGCCCCGCCCGGCTGCGCACCGGCGTATCACCCACGTTCATCAGTGTGAAGCAGCCGGTGCCGTAGGTGTTTTTGGCATCGCCGGAGGCAAAGCAGGCCTGCCCGAACAGCGCCGACTGCTGGTCGCCGGCGGCGCCGCACACCGGCACGCCGGCCAGCTTCTCCAGCCCGCTGATGCCGGGCTTGACATAGCCGTAGATCTCGCTGTTGCCCACCACCTTGGGCAGTACGCCCATGGGGATGTGCAGAAGGGCGCACAGCTCCTCGTCCCAGCACAGGCGGTGGATGTCAAAGATCATGGTGCGGCAGGCGTTGGACACGTCGGTCACGTGAGCGCCGGTCAGCTGCCAGATGAGCCACGTTTCCACCGTGCCGAACAGCAGCTCGCCCCGCTCCGCCCGCTCCCGGGCGCCGGGCACGTTGTCCAGGATCCAGCGGATCTTGGTGCCGGAGAAATAGGCGTCGATCAAAAGGCCGGTGGCGGTTTCCACCCGTTCCGTCAGGCCCTGCCGCTTCAGCTCCTCGCACAGCTCCGCCGTGCGGCGGCATTGCCATACGATGGCGTTGTACACCGGCTCGCCGGTGTTCTTATCCCACAGGATGGTGGTCTCGCGCTGGTTGGTCACGCCGATGCCGGCAATGTCGCCGGGGGCGAAGTCCGCCGTGGCCTCCATGGCCGACAGACGCTCGCTGTTCCAGATGTTCATGGGGTCATGCTCCACCCAGCCGGACTGGGGATAGATCTGCCGGAAGGAATGCTGCGCCTTGGCGGCGATCTGACCCATTCTGTCGAATACGATGGCCCGGGAGCTGGTGGTGCCTTGATCCAATGCAAGAATATAACTGCCCATACGTTCCTCCTCTTTTCAAATGCGGGGAAATGTGTTATACTGTATGCAAAGAGCTTTTCTCTATCATAACACAAGACAGGAGGAATTTCCATGACAAATCTGCGTGAATTCACGTTCCTCTCCACAGACGGAAAGACCAGCCTCCACGGCATGGAGTGGATGCCGGAGCGCGCGCCCCGCGCCATCCTGCAGGTCGCCCACGGCGTGGCGGAGCATATCGCCCGGTACGACCGCTTTGCCCGGTATCTCAACGACAACGACATCGCCGTGGTAGGGCACGATCATCTGGGTCACGGCAAGTCCGTTACCGCCAACGGCACCCCCGTCTATTTCGGCGACGGCAACACGTGGGACACCGTGGTGGACGACGTATATACGCTGCATCTGCGGCTGCGGGAGCAGGTTCCGGAACAGCCGCTGTTTTTGATGGGCCACGCCATGGGCTCCTTCGTGGTGCGCACCTATCTCATCCGCTACCCCGGCACGGTGCGGGGCGCCATCATCATGGGCACCGGCTGGCAGCCGGGCTTTATGCTTGCCGGCGGACTGGCGGTGGCGGGCCTGATCTGCCGCACCAGCGGCCCCGACGCCACCAGCGACTTCGTGACCAATCTGGCCTTCGGCGCTTACAACAAGGCCTTTGCCCCCAACCGCACCGAGGTGGACTGGCTCAGCGCCGACACAGACAACGTGGATCGCTATATCGCCGATCCCATGGCCGGTCAGCCCGCCACGGTGGGCCTGTTCCGCCAGATGCTGCGGGGCATCCGCTTCAATCAGCGCCCGGAAAATCTGGCAAAGATGGACAAGGATATGCCGGTGCTGTTCATCTCCGGCGAGCAGGATCCCGTGGGCGATATGATGAAGGGCGTCAACGCCTCCCGGGACGCGTTCTGCCGGGCGGGGATGAAAAACGTGTCGCTGATCTCCTATCCGGGACTGCGCCACGAGATCCTCAACGAAGCGGCGCAATGGCAGAAGGTGTATGCCGACCTGCTGCGCTGGCTGGATCAGCACTGCTGACGGAGGCGGAGCGATGAGCGAGTGGGAGGAGCTGCGCAGAGAATGCGCCAACTGCCGCGGCTGCGCGCTGGAGCAGACCCGCACCCAGGTGGTGTTCGGCGTGGGCGCGCCGGACGCGGAGGTGCTGTTCATCGGCGAGGCGCCCGGCGCCAACGAGGATCAGCAGGGTGAGCCCTTCGTGGGACGCGCCGGCAAGCTGCTGGATGATATGCTGGCCATGATCGGGCTGGACCGCAGCAAGGTCTATATCACCAACTCCGTCAAGTGCCGGCCGCCGGAAAACCGGGATCCGCTGAACACGGAAAAGGACGCCTGCCGCGGCTATCTCAAGCGGCAGATCGAGCTGATGCGCCCCAAGATCATCGTGTGCCTCGGTCGCATCAGCGCAGCGGAGATCATCAAGGAGGATTTCAAGATCACGCAGGAGCACGGGCAGTTTTTTGAAAAGAGCGGCATCCAGATGATGGCGCTCTACCACCCGGCGGCGCTGCTGCGGGATCCCCGCAAAAAACCGGAAACCTTTGAGGATCTGAAGAAGCTGCAGCAAAAGATCCGCCGCATCTGCGACCATACCCCCATTGAATTCAACTGAACGGCACCGATACTGCGCCGCAGACCGCCGACCCCTGACCGGGCCGGCGGTTTTTATGTTTGTAATGTTTTTTCACTTGACACCGGCGCGGGCGTGTGGTACTCTAATTTGCGAATCATTCTCAAATTTTGCAGAGAGGAGGCGATCCCATGCCGAAATACGTGACCCGCCAGCGCCGCTCGTTGCTGGGCTATTTGGCGTGCCATGCGGACGAGAGTCTGTCCGCCCAGCAGATCGCCGACGAACTGTCCGAAAGCGGCGTCAGTGTCAGCTCAGTGTACCGCAATTTGCAGGAGCTGGAGACAGAGGGCAAGGTGCGGCGGGTGACCCGCCCCGGCAGCAGGGAGACGTACTATCAGTATGCCGCCGCCGAGGGGTGCCGGGCTTGCCTGCACCTTTCGTGCAAAAAGTGCGGCAAGACCTTCCACATGGGGATGCTGACGGCGGACGCGCTGGTGAACCGTGTGGCGCAGGAGGAGCGTTTTCAGATCGACCGGGAGGACACGGTGATCTACGGAGTGTGCGGAAATTGCCGGCAGGCAGGGGGGCCAGCCCGGTCACCCTCCGTGTCAAGCTGACGGATTGAATGTGTTATTTTGCCTGAGGGGAAAATAGCATATTCAAAAAGGAGGACGATACCATGAAAAAATGGATCACAGCCTGCGTCTGCCTTTTTTTGGCGGCAGGACTGTTGGCGGGCTGCGGCGCTGCCCCGGCGGATCAGACGGATGAAAAGCTGAAGGTAGTGACCACCATTTTCCCGGCCTACGACTGGGCCCGCGCCGTTATCGGCGAGGAGGCGGAGCACGTGGAGCTGACCATGCTGCTGGATCAGGGCGTGGATCTGCACAGCTACCAGCCCACGGTGGACGACATCGTAAAGGTGTCCTCCTGCGACGTGTTCGTGTATGTGGGCGGCGCATCTGACGACTGGACAGACGATGCGCTGTCTGCGGCGGCCAACAAGCGTATGGTCACGGTCAACCTGCTGGAAACGCTGGGCGAGGCCGTGAAAGAGGAAGAGATCATGGAGGGCATGGAGGAAGAGGACGACCACGACCACGAGGAAACGGAGTACGACGAGCACGTGTGGCTGTCGCTGAAAAATGCGCAGGTGCTGTGCCGTGCGCTGGCGGAGACGATGGCCGGGGCAGATCCCGACCGTGCCGAGGCCTACCGGGCAAATGCTGCCGCCTATTGTCAAAAGCTGGCGGAGCTGGACGAGGCTTACGCTGCAGCGGCGGAGAGCGCCGGCACGAAAACGGTGCTTTTCGGCGACCGGTTCCCCTTCCGCTATCTGACGGAGGACTACGGACTGACCTATTACGCAGCGTTTGCCGGCTGCAGCGCGGAGACGGAGGCCAGCTTTGAAACCATCGTGTTTCTGGCGGGCAAGGTAGACGAGCTGGGTCTGCACTGCATCCTGCAGACAGAAAGCGCCAACGGCTCCATTGCCGAGACCATCCGCCAGAACACGGCGTCGGCCGATCAGGAGATCCTGACCATGGATTCCCTGCAGTCCGCTACCATGAAGGACGTGGAGGCCGGCGTAACGTACCTCTCCGTGATGGAGAAAAATCTGCGCGTGCTGGAAAGCGCGCTGAAATGAGGCGAACACCATGGCACAACTGACCTGCCGCGATCTCACGCTGGGCTACGACGGGCGAGAGCTGCTGAGCGGTCTCAATTTTACGGTGAACGCGGGGGATTATCTCTGCATCATCGGAGAAAACGGCTCCGGCAAGAGCACGCTGATGCGCACGCTGCTGGGGCTGCAGCCGCCGCTGAGCGGCCAGGTGATCCCCGGTGACGGGCTCAAGCCCAACGAGATCGGATATCTGCCACAGCAGACGCCGGTGCAGCGGGATTTCCCCGCCTCCGTGTGGGAGATCGTGCTCTCCGGCTGCCAGAGCCGGTGCGGCCTGCGCCCCTTTTACAGCAAGGAAGAAAAGGCGCTGGCGCGGGAGAACGCGGAGAAAATGGGCGTCACGCCGCTGCTGCACCGGTGTTACAGGGAGCTCTCCGGCGGGCAGCAGCAGCGAGTGCTGCTGGCGCGGGCACTGTGCGCCACCCGGACCCTTTTGCTGCTGGACGAGCCGGTGGCGGGGCTTGACCCGAAGGTGACGGCGGAGATGTACCGTCTGATCGCGCAGCTGAACAAGGACGGCACCACCGTCATCATGATCTCTCACGACGTTGCCGCGGCGCTGCGCTATGCCAGTCACGTCCTCCACGTGGGAGAGAGCGTGTTTTTCGGCACGCGGCAGGCGTATCTCCAAAGTGAAGCGGGCAAGGCCTTTGCCCTGGGAAAAGGAGGCGCGGCGCAATGATCTGGGAAAAGCTGGTTACCTATCTTTCCGGCTACGCTTTCGTCCGCTACGCGCTGATCGTAGGCGTGCTGATCGCTCTTTGCTCGGCGCTGCTGGGTGTGACGTTGGTGCTCAAGCGGTTCTCCTTCATCGGGGACGGACTGTCCCACGTGGCCTTCGGCGCCATGGCGCTCAGCGCGGTGCTGGATCAGATCTTCAAAAACACCTCGCCGGGCGACTGGCTGAGCGCCGTCGGCGAAATGCCGCTGGTGCTGGTGATCACCACCGCCTGCGCCGTGCTGCTGCTGCGCACGGGGCAAAACGCCAAGATCAAGGGCGACGCGGCGGTGGCCATGATCTCCGTAGGCTCGCTGGCGGTGGGGTACCTGCTGATGAGCCTGTTTTCCACCTCCAGCAACCTCTCCGGCGACGTGTGCTCCACGCTGTTCGGCGCCACCTCCATCCTCACGCTGACGGCGTGGGAGGTGTGGCTGTGCGTTGGGTTGTCGGTGGCGGTGATCGCCGTCTTCGTGCTGTTCTACCAGAAGATTTTTTCCGTCACCTTTGACGAGGGCTTTGCCCGTGCCACCGGGGTGCGGGCGGGGCGGTACAACCTGCTGATCGCGGTGACCACGGCGGTGATCATCGTTCTGGCCATGAATCTGGTTGGCTCGCTGCTGATCTCCGCGCTGGTGATCTTTCCGGCGCTGTCCGCCATGCGCATCTTCAAGAGCTTCAAGGCGGTCACCGTGTGCTCCGCCGTTTTATCGGTATTCTGTGCGCTGCTGGGCATTCTGATCGCCATCGTCTACGGCACGCCGGTGGGCTCCACCATCGTGGCGGTGGATATCGTGGCATTCGGCGCCTGCTCGCTGATCGGAACGTTTGCAGGAGGGATCAGGGCATGAAGAAAGCACTTGCATTTTTGGCGGCGCTGGTACTGGCGCTGAGCCTGTGCGCCTGCGGCGCAGCGGGGGAGAAGGAGCCGGAGGAGACGAAGGATGTGGACGTTGATCTGACGGCCCTCAGCTCTACCATGGTGTACTCCGAGGTCTACAACATGATAGCCGACCCTGACGCCTACGTGGGCAAGCGGATCAAGATGAGCGGCATGCTGGACGTATACGAGGGCGTGGCCAACACCTACTTTTCCTGCGTGGTGGCGGACGCCACCGCCTGCTGCGCGCAGGGGCTGGAGTTCGTGCTGAAGGAGAACTACGTCTACCCGGACGATTATCCGGCGGTGGGCGAGGATGTCACCGTGGTGGGCACCTTCACGTTGCTCCACGAGGGGCAGTATGCCTACATCCAGATCGCAGACGCGGATCTGGTGCAGGAGTGACTGCGGGGCAAGACGAGGCAGAACGCGAAGCAGACGCGGCCGTGGCGGCCGCGCCTGCTTTTTTCATTCTTTTTCTTACAGGTGCCGCTTGAAATTGCCGGCGGTTTGCAAACCCTCCTGCACCATGATGAAGGCGTGGGGATCCACCTCCGCCACCGTTTTGCGCAGCTGCTCGATCTCGTACTTGCTCAGGCAGACGCACAGCACCCGCACGCCGTCGCCGGTGTAGGCGCCGTGACCGTCCCAGTAGGTCACGCCCCGGCCGATGTCGGTCATGATGCGGCGGGCCAGCTTGTCCGTCTGCTCCTTTGTGACTACCAGAACCTGCGCTGTGATGTTCTGCTGGTGCATCCTGTCTACAAAGACAGAGGTGACCACGGAGAAGATGGCGGAATAGATGGCGGTGGTCACGTCGAACAGCAAAAGGCACATGCCGTACAGCACCACGTTGAACACGATGGCGGCGCGCCCTACGGTATAGCCCCGCTTTTTGGACAGGTACAGCCACAGGATGTCCATGCCGCCGATGCTGCCGCCGCAGGTGAGGATCACACCGTTGGCAAGGCCGTTGAGAAGGCCGCCCACCAGGCAGCTGGTGAGAAGATCGTCGATGATGGGCTGGGCAGGCACCGGCAGCAGCATCATGAACACGGAGTTGCTCACCGTGCAGAAGATCAGCTTTACCACGAAGGTGCGCCCCAGCGTGCGCCACGCCAGCACCATCAGCGGCACGTTGGCCAGCAGGTACAGCGCGCCCGCCAGATCCATCTGTGCCAGCCGGATCCCCAGCTTGGTGTCCAGCAGCGTGCGGATCAGCTGCGACAGCCCCAGCAGCCCGCCGTTGTAAAGGCTGCGGGGCACCACGAAGGTGTTCACCACCAGCGCCGCCATGAACGACGCCGCCAGCAGCGCCAGCATCCGAAGCCATTCGTTGTGCAACGCCTTGTTGAGCATACGGCATTTCCTCCCTGCGCCGCCGTCGGCGGCCAACTGGAATTATAAGTGATTTTACCGATTTGTCAACAGGATATGCATTTTTTCCTTCAAACGCTGCATGATGCCTGTTACAAGCTGTAGCGCAGCACGCGGAAAAGCCGCTCGGTGCAGCGCCCCAGCGTGCGGGACACCACCGACTTGCTCACGCCCAGCTCCCGGGCGATGTCTGTGACCCGCATCCCGTCGTGAAAATGCATCATGAGGATCTGGCGCTGGCGGGGCGTCAGCTCCTGATCCACCGCCACCGGCAGCTTGGCCAGCAGCCGCTCGATCTGGGCGCGGTTGTCCTGCTGCTGCTGGCGCTGCCACTGCTGCAGTCCGGCGATATCCATAGGATCAAAGGGATCGCGGCGGCTGTTTTCATATGGAGTACTTCTCATGGCGGCGATATCCCCTCTCGTAATATCGGCTGGTCAACTCGGCCAGCACGCGGCATTCCCGGTGCAGCGGCTGCAGGTCCCGCAGTCTCCGCCGCAGCGATTCCGCCTCCAGCGGATCGTCCGTTTGCCGCAGCCGGGCGCGCAGCAGGCGCATCCGCACGGCGATCAGCTCCTCTCCCGTCCGGTATCCGCCGGACAACTCTGCCAGTTTCATGTAGGTTCCTCTCTTTCCCGGCGGGAGAAAGTTCCTCCCGTATTGCCGAATTTTTGTGTTGACATTTGTGTGGATTGATGGTATATTGATTTGCGCTGGATCGATGCTGGTGTAGCTCAGCTGGCAGAGCAGCTGATTTGTAATCAGCAGGTCGGGGGTTCGAATCCGTCCACCAGCTCCAATTTTATATGGGGGATTTCCCGAGTGGCCAAAGGGGACAGACTGTAAATCTGCTGGCGATGCCTTCGGTGGTTCGAATCCACCATCCCCCACCAGAAAGAAAAAGTCGCGTCAGCGGCTTTCTCTTTTTGTACTTTTCACTCTTCTCTTTTCACTTTTCACTCTTCTCTTCGTTCTCCACCGCAACTTTTTCCAGTGAGGAGAGAAGAGATAAAAGAGAAGAGAATCGGTAGCTTTGCTCCGCAAAGCATTGATTGTAGTGAATGTTGGATGATGCGATTGACTTGATTATGAAAGCAGTCACCGCCTGAACTCTATACAGGATTCCATGAGTTCGAATCCATCTGTTAAAAACGCAGATCCATCTTTTTCGTATCCCATAGACAAGATACTTGAACCGCATGCGCGGTTCGGGTATCTTTTTTGCCGGCGCCGGGTTTTCGACGTGATCTTCCGACTAAAACAAGAATAATGTTTTTAGATGCGGCAATAAACAAGCTCCTTGTTGCACCGCCTACGATATCACAAGATACATGTTTTGTCAATGAAAATTTAACAAGTTTCTTGATATTTTTTGTTGACAAAATTCGACACGTGTTATATGATAGGATCAAGATCTCATCAATAGGGGGAAGAGTCATGAGTTTCGGGGATCAACTGCGCCGGCGGCGGGAGGAACTGGGGCTGTCCCGGGCGGATCTGGCAGATCGTCTGGGCGTGACCCGCAGCGCGGTGGGCAACTACGAAACGGGCGTCAGTACGCCCAAGGAGGATATACTGCTGCAGCTGTTCGACGCACTGCAGGTGGAGCCGAACTATCTGTACCGCGACAGCTTTCGCTTTCCCGGCTTTTCCTGCTCCAACGAGGAGCAGCAGCTGATCCAGAAGCTGCGCTTGCTGCCCCGCACAGGGAGGCAGGCGGTGCACTCGCTGGTGAATTCGCTGCAGGAGCTGACGGAGGAGCTGGGGGAGGATCAGCCGGCGCCTGCCCGGCGGGTGATCCCTTTGTACGCTTCTCCCGCGGCGGCAGGCTTTGCCGCGCCGGTGTTCGGCGAGGATTACGAGCCGCTGACCGTGACGGACGCCGTGCCGGCCGGCGCGGAGCTGGCGGTGCGGATCCAGGGCGACTCCATGGCGCCGTGGATCGCCGACGGCAGCATTGTGTACGTCAATCACGATCCGCTCTCCAGCGGCGACGTGGGCATTTTCTGCGTGGACGGTGACATGCTGTGCAAGCAGTACCACCGTGACGCGCTGGGCGTGGTGTATCTGTTTTCCCTCAATCGCCGCCGCAGCGACATGGATGTGGTGTTCACCTCCGGCAGCGGTCGCAGCTTGACCTGCTTTGGCCGGGTGATGATGCGGGGCTTGCCCCTGCCGGAATAATGAATGGCGCGGCACCGCCGCGGCGTGGCACTCAGACGCCATGCCGCGGCGGTGCTTTTTTCCGGCAATATAGACAACGACAGGAAACTATTTTTGTAAAAATCGTTTCTTGTGCGAACAGACGACATAATGATATAATTTGCATGAAACATTGGAAAGGGGGGAGCATTTTATGTCAAAAACCGGCACAAATGCAGAAGAGACCCGCCGCCGGATCCTGGAGGCGGTGCTGCCCCTTTTCAATGACCGGGGTCTGAAGTTCACCATGGACGAGCTGGCGCGGCGGCTGGGCATGAGCAAAAAAACCATTTACGCCGTGTTCCCCGACAAAGAAACGCTGCTGCACGCCATGGTGGATCACTGCTTCGACTTCATCCGGGAGGGCAAGGACCGGCTGATCCGGGACGCGGATCTGGACGAGGTGCAGAAGCTGCGGCAGGTGCTGAGTCTGCTGACGGAGAAGTACGAGGGCATCGACCTGCACAAGCTCCACGTACTGCGGCAGCGCTATCCGGCGGTGTACGACCACGTGGCGCAGCGGCTGGAGGGCGGCTGGGAGAGCACCGTGACCCTGCTGGAGCGGGGCATGGCCGACGGCACGCTGCGGCCGGTGCCCATCCCGCTGTTCAAAACCATGATGGAGGCCACGCTGGAGCAGTTTTTTCAGCAGGACGTGCTGGTGCGCAGCGGGTTGACCTACCGCCAGGGACTGGAGCAGGTGGTGGACATTCTGCTGGAGGGGATATTACTGCATCCGGAAGGAGAGCGGACATGACGAAGCGGATCTATTGGAACAGCGGCTGGGAATTCACCTCCCGCGCCGACGACGCCTTCCTCCGGGGCGAGGGAACGGCAGAGCAGATGGTGCGCCTGCCCCATACCTGCGCCGAAACGCCCTATGATTATTTTGACGAGTCGATCTATCAGATGGTCTGTGCCTACCGCCGGCGCGTGACGGTGCCGCAGGAATGGGCGGACAAGCGCCTTTTGCTGACGGTGGGCGCGGCGGGTCACCGGGCGCAGGTATACGCCGACGGCGTGCTGTGCGCCGAGCATGCCTGCGGCTACACCGCCTTTACCGCGGAGTTGTCTCTGGCCCCCGGCGAACACGTGGTGTCCATTCAGGTGGACAGCCGGGAAACGCTGGATCAGCCGCCCTTCGGCTTTGTGATCGATTATATGACCTACGGCGGGCTCTACCGCGAGGTGTGGCTGGACGTGAAGGAGCGTTCGTACATTGAGGACGTGTTCGCCATGCCGCAGCTCACTGCGCTGCAGCCGACGGCGGGGCGGGTGCTCTCGCAGGTGCGCTGTGTGGAGGGCGAAGGCTTGACCCTGCGCCAGACGCTACGCCGGGAGGGCGAGGAACTGACAGCCGCGGCGCACTGCGGCGGCGCGATGACGGAGCTGACGCTGCCGGTGCCGTCGCCGGTGCTGTGGGACACGGAGCGGCCCGCGCTCTATGAGCTGACCACGGAGCTGCTGCGGGGCGAGGAGGTGCTGGATCGCCGCACCGACCGCATCGGCTTCCGGGACATCCGCTTTGCCGCCGACGGGTTTTATTTGAACGGCGTCAAAACCAAACTGCGGGGCCTCAACCGCCACCAGAGCTACCCCTACGTGGGCTACGCCATGCCCGCCTCCATGCAGCGGCTGGACGCAGACATCCTGAAAAACGAGCTGGGACTCAACGCCGTGCGCACGTCCCACTATCCCCAGTCCCACGACTTCATCGACCGGTGTGACGAGCTGGGTCTGCTGGTGTTCACCGAGATCCCCGGCTGGCAGCACATCGGCGGCGAGGGGTGGAAGGAGCAGGCGGTGGAGAACACCCGGGAGATGGTGTGCCAGTACCGCAACCACCCCTCCGTGATCCTCTGGGGCGTGCGGATCAACGAATCGGTGGACGACGACGCACTCTATGCCCGCACCAATGAGGTATCTCACACGCTGGATCCCACCCGCCCCACCGGCGGCGTGCGGTGCTATAAAAAAGGCAGCCTTCTGGAGGACGTGTATACCTACAACGACTTCGTTCACGCCGGGAACAACCGGGGCTGCGAGAGGAAAAAGGACGTCACCTCCGACATGTCCAAGGCATACCTCGTCAGCGAGTACAACGGGCACATGTTTCCCACCAAGGCCTATGACAGCGAGGAGCATCACCTGTCCCACATTCTGCGCCACGCCGCCGTGCTGGACGCGGTGGCGGGGGAGGAGGACGTGGCCGGCAGCTTCGGCTGGTGCATGGCGGATTACAATACACACCGTCAGTTCGGCAGCGGTGACCGCATCTGCTACCACGGCGTGCTGGATATGTTCCGCAACCCCAAGCCCGCCGCCGCCGTATACGCGGCGGAGCGCGACGGCGAGCCGGTGCTGGAGGTCAGCTCTACCATGGACATCGGGGAGCATCCCGCCAGCAACCGGGGCAAGATCTTTCTTCTGACCAACGCCGACAGCGTGCGGATGTACCGGGACGGCGAGCTGCTGCATGAATACACCCATGCCGACAGCCCCTACGGACACCTGCGCCGGGGCCCCATTCTGGTCACGGACTTCATCGGCCGGCGGCTGGAGCGGGAGGAGAAGATGCCCCACCGCCAAGCGGAGCTGGTAAAGGAGATCCTCAATTACAGCGCCGTGTACGGCTTTGACACGCTGCCCCTTTCCATCAAGCTGAAGGCTGCCAAGGCCATGCTGCTTTACCGCATGACGTTTCAGGACGCCTACCGGCTTTACGGCAAGTATATCGGCAACTGGGGCGGGATGGCGCCTTCGTTCCGCTTCGAGGCGGTGAAGGACGGCAAGGTGGTCAAAACAGTGGAGAAGGCGCCGGTGTCCTGCGTGTCGCTGCGGGTGCAGGCGGATCACACCGAACTGCGGGACGGACGCACCTACGACGTGGCGTCGCTGCGGCTGACTGCCTGCGACGGCGGCGGGGAGCGGCTGCCCTTCTTCAACGAAGCGGTGGCGCTGGAAACGGAGGGCCCCATTGAGCTGATCGGCCCGGCCACGGCGCAGCTGCGGGGCGGTATTGGCGGCACCTATGTGAAAACCACCGGCGAATCCGGCCCGGCGGCACTGACGCTGCGCTGCGGCCACGCCCCGCCGGTGCGGATCGAATTCACTGTTACCAAAACGGAGGAGGAAAAGGGATGAATGACAGAGCAAAGGTGATCTTCGGCAACGAGATCGCTGCTGGGGATTACCGCAAGGCGTTGAGCTCCAAGGCCAAGTACGCCCGGAAATTCGGCGACGATTCCGGCGCGGCCTACACCGCTGCCGTGAGGGAGAACGAGCATATCGGCACGCTGCTGGGTGTGCAGGATATCCGGGTGAATGAGGGGGCGGAGGGCCTGCCCTTTGACGTGGAGAAGGGCCTCATCGTGGGTAACATCCGCATGGGTTTCGGCCATTACCGCATCTCCATGGCCATGGCCTCGGCGGCTCGCGCGCTGGGTTATCAGCCCTATTGGATGGATCTGAACTCCTACAAGGACACCACCTGCACCAAGGTGATCGGTGCCCAGAACGACCTTTACTCGCTGGGCTCCCGGATCTCCCAGAAGAGCAAGCTGTTCAACAAGCTGGTGTGGGAGCCCATGAACTACGAGGGCTTCCGCAAGCTGAGCTACAACAGCTCCGACCAGAAGAATGCCGAGTTGATGGCGCCCGTGTTCCACAGCGTGCCCAAGGAGATCCCCGTGGTGGGCACCCACGTGTGGCCGGCGCAGGCGGCGCTTCACGCGGGCATGAAGCACGTGGTCAATGCCATTCCCGACAACTGGCCTATGGCGCTCCATCTGGCTGAGGGCGCCGTTCACACCGTGCAGACCCATTATGCCTATCAGGGCTACCGCATCCTCAACGGCATGCGTGGCAGCGAGGTGCTGCGCCCCATGCCGGAGGACAGCCTTCTGTACGTGGGGCATTACATCGACCACGAGCTGGTGCAGGAGCTGGAGGCGGACTGCGCCGCCCGTCTTGCCCGCAAGGAGCAGGGCAAGCCCATGCGCTTCTTGCTGACCATCGGCGGCGCCGGCGCGCAGAAGGAGATCTTTGCTGCCATCATCCGCCATCTGCTGCCGCTGATCGAGTCCGGCAAGGCGGCGCTGTACGTCAACGTGGGCGACTATCGCGCCGTGTGGGAGGATCTGGCCCGGGAGATCACCGGCCTTGCCGCCCTGTCTACCACCCACTTTGACGATTGGGAGGGCACACAGGCCTTTGCCGCCGCTGCGCTCACCGGCGACGTCACCGGCGTCCACGCCTTTTACCACAGCAACATCTTCGAAGCGGTGTACGCCACCAACCTGCTGATGCGCAGCTGTGACGTGCTGATCACCAAGCCCAGCGAGCTGGCATTTTACCCTGGGCCCAAGCTGTTCATCCGCCGCATCGGCGGCCACGAGCAGTGGGGCGCCATCCACTCCGCCGAGATCGGCGACGGCACGCTGGAGTGCCGCGACATCCCCCACACCCTGCAGATGCTGGATCTTTTCATGACGGACGGCGTGACGCTGCGGGATATGTGCGGCAATATTCTTCGTAACAAGGCCATGGGCATCTATGACGGCGCCTATCAGGTGGTCAAGACCGCCATGGCATTGAAAAACAAGGAGTAAGGAGAGAGGAAAACAATGAAACTGTCCGGAAAGGCAAAATTTTCCTACGCACTGGGAGCGGTAGGCAAGGACATGGTCTACATGCTCTCCGCCAGCTACGTCCTGTACTATTTCCAGGATCTGCTGGGCGTCAGCGCCATTGCCATGGGTGTGATCCTTATGGCGGCCCGCGTGTTTGACGCGTTCAACGACCCCATCATGGGTATGGTGGTGGCCAAGACCAAGACCCGCTGGGGCAAGTTCCGCCCGTGGCTGCTGATCGGCACGCTGACCAACGCGGTGGTGCTGTATCTCATGTTTGCCGCGCCGCCGGCGCTGGACGGCGCCGGGCTGGTGGCCTATGCTGCTGTGTCCTACATCCTCTGGGGCGTGACCTACACCATGATGGACATCCCCTACTGGTCCATGATCCCCGCCTTCACCGAGGGCGGCAAGGACCGTGAGAACCTGACCACGCTGGCCCGTACCAGCGCCGGTGTGGGCAGCGCCATCATCACCATCGTCACCATGATCGCCGTGCCCATGCTGGGCAGCATGTTCGGCGGTCAGGGCGCCATCGGCATCGAGATTGTGGGCTTCAAGTATTTTGCGCTGATCGTGGCAGTGCTGTTCATCCTCTTCACCGTGCTGACCTGCGTCAACATCACGGAGAAGTCCACCGCCGAGATGAAAACCGTCTCCGTGGGCCAGAT
>JAFTBL010000039.1 GCA_017455225.1 Oscillospiraceae bacterium | reverse complement strand
CCCTGCCCACGATCAGCGCGCGGAAGGGACGAAGATCTATCTTTCCGGTCTGGTCAATATAGAGCCGTCCATCGGTCAGAACCGCTCTGAATTTGGTAAATTCCGCAGCCACCAGCTCCGCATCGCCGGTGAGCAGCACCGTGCCCGGCGCCTCGTTGGCGGAGGTCACCTTAATAGACACGTCGCCCAGCGCGGAATCCAGCGCGATCACGGCACCGGCGCCCAGCGCCACCGTGTCGGTGCGGAAATCTCCGCCTGCGGTGAGCGTCGCGCCCGCCGCCACGGTCACCGTGCCGGAGACCGTGACCGTGGACAGCTCGGCGTCGCCGTCCAGCGTGACGCCGCCCGATACGGCGATGTTCTCCAGATGCGCCGTATCCGCCAGTGCCACATCCGCCGTCAGCGTCTTGCCGCCGCCGTCCAGCGTGACCCCTGCCGGAACGGTGAGCGCCGTGCCGGAGGTCACGTTTTCTATCAGCGTCACCGTCTCGCCGCTCTGCGCGGCGGCCAGTGCCGCAGCCGGCGTGTCATAGCGGGTCTGCCCGATGAGCGCCGTCGTCTGATCCGGGAGCAGCTGGCCGTCCGCGTCCAACATCCACTTCTCCGCACCGTTGGCCGCCACGGTGATCCGGTCGGCCGACCCTGCCACCAGGCCGGCGCTCTCCTCGCTTACCAATTGGCTGCCGGCAGTGTATTCAGCGGGGATCAGTGTCATCGCGGCGCCCTCCGGCAGTGCGGAGAGCAAGTGCACGCGGGCGGTGGTGTAGGCCAGCTTCACCAGACCCAGCTTGCAGGCATCGCCCACGTTGACCACGGCGCGGTTTTGCAGGCGCACATCGCCCGCCGCTGCGTCCGCCGGGGTAACCGCTACGCTGCGCAGTGTCAAAACGCCGTCGGAGGACACCATAAAGGTGTTGGCGTCGTTGCCGGAGCGAGCCGTATTGCCGGTGAAGGCACTGTCGCTGAAGGACACGGTTCCGTTCTTCAGTACATTAATCACGCCGCCGTAAGTTCCGGCAGTGTTGCCGGTAAAGGTGCTGTCCGCCACGCGAATCACCGTGTCGACGCTGTCCGCGGCGTAGAGTGCGCCTCCGCCTCCGCCGCCGGTGACCGCCGTGGTGTTGCCGGAGAACGCAGCGCTGTTCACCGTCAGGGTGTAGCCGATCACATAGATGGCGCCGCCGTTCTTGGCGGAGTTATTTTCAAAGGACGCCGCTTCCACAGTCACGGTGCCGCTGTTGCCGTAGATGGCGCCGCCGTTGGCGTTTGCGTCGCCGTAGGCGCGGTTATTGCGGAACGTACCGCCTGTGACCGTCAGCGCGGAGGATCCGCCCACATAGACGGCGCCGCCGTTGTTGTTGCCCTCGTGAGTGACGGCATTGCCGTCGAACATGCAGCCGGTCAGTGTGGCGGAGGACGCCCCGTTGAGCCCCAGCGCACCGCCGTAGTAGCTGCCGCTGCCGCCGGCCGTATTGCCGTCGAATACGGCGTTCACCGCCACCAGAGACGATTCGCCGGAGAGATAGACGGCGCCGCCGTGACCGCCGGTGGTGGTATTGTTTTGGAACGACGTATCGGTGATCTTCAGCGCCACACCCGTATCGGCGATGATGGCGCCGCCTGTTGTGCCGCTGTTACCGGTAAAACTGCCGCCCTCGATCACCAGCGTACCGCCCTGGTAGCGTATGGCGCCGCCGGAGGCGACCGAGCTGTTGCCGGTGAGGGTGGTATCGGTCAGGGTCATCTGACCGCCGCTGACGAAGATCGCGCCGCCGTTTTTGGCGTAACCGCCGGACAGCACGGCGTTCTTGACGGATACGACGCCGGAGGGAGAGCGCAGCAGGCCGCCGTAGCTCTGCGCGGCATTGGCATTTTGCAGCGTCACCGTTTCCAACATCAGCACGCCGCGGTTATACAGCAAAGCCCCGTCCTCGCCCGTTACGGCAACGGATGCGTTGCCATCCAGCGTCAGGCGTGCCGCTGCCGTTCCCCGCAGGGTGAATATCGCCTGCGGCGTCACGCTGAAGAGATACCCGCTCGTCATGGAGGCCGCGCGCCGGAGCGTGACCGCGCTTGCCGGATCGGTAAGCTGTACCACGGTTCCATAGGGTACGGTGACGGTACTCTCCATGGCAATATCCGCCGTGACCCGTATGACCCGTTTCTTGCCGGAAGGCGTGCCCTCCACGGCCTCCTTGAGCTGTAGGAAGGTGGAAACCTCCACTGTTTCGGCGTCTGCCATGTCGATCTCATCGCCGGGGACGTAAGTGCTCTCGCCCACCACGATCTCCCTGCCGAAGCGGACAAAGGAGCCGGTCACACCGCCGTGCCGGATCGCCGCCAGCACCTTGGTCGCCGCGTCCTCGCTGTCCGCGGCGGCAATGACGGTGCCCGTCTTGGCCGCGGTGTTGATGACCAGCGGATCCGCGGCATTGTGCGCTGTCAGCCCCGCCATCTCCAGCACCACTCCGGAGGCCAGATATATGTCGTTGCCTGCGCCGAAGTGCGCCGCACCGCCCAGTCCGGCCTTGCCGCTGACGCTCATACCGCTGCCTACGTTACCGGCGCTGTTGCCATAGATCTCGCCACCGGTCACCTCGGCATAGCAGTTCCGGATCTCACCGCCCTCGTTGTAGGCCACGCCCTTGCTGACGTAGATCCCGCCGCCGTTGTTGGTGGCTTTGTTGGCATAGATGGCACCGCCGGTCATGTACAGCTTGCCCACCAGCTCCGGATCCGTGGAGGAATAGCCCAGCGCAATACCGCCGCCGGATGTGGTAGCGGTGTTATCATGGATGCAGCCGCCGCTGATGTACAGTGTGCCGTCGGTGTACACGCCGCCGCCGGAAGCGTGGGAGTTGTTGCCGTAGACATCCGCGCCGGAGATGGTCATGGTGCCGTGGTTGGTCACGCCGCGGCTGGCGGCGCCGGTGATAACGCTGCCGCCTTTGATGGTGCAGATAGCGCCCTTGGCCACCTGGACACAGTAGGAGCCCTCATTGCCGGAGCCAAGCACCCGTGTGTTGTCCAGTGTCATGGTGCCGTAGGAGGTCACCACATTGGTGGCTTTGGACTTGTTCAGCGTGCAGCCGATCAGCGTGGTCTCCACGCCCGCCTTCTCATTGTATACATTGCTGTTGCAACCGCTGACGGCCGTGCCGACAGCGGTCAGCTTGCCGGCATTGCCATAGCCGTCCACCGTATTGGCAATACCCATGGTACCGCAGGTGTCGATCGTCACATCGGTCAGTTCCACCGTACCGCCCATATTGTGTACGCCGCGCCTATCACTGTCGGTGATAACGGAGGCGTTCAGCTTCAAATCGCCCGGATTTCGGTTATAGATGCCGCAGTTGCCGGAGCCGGTGATCGTGAGACCCGTGGCGGTCATCTGCGCTGTGTTCAGCACGCCGTTGGTGGCGGAGCTTTCGATCCGGGAGTCCGAGAGCGTCATCTCCCCATTGTTGGAAATGGCGCTGTGGCCGCTCTCATAGAGCTTCAGATCCCGCGCCTCCACCCGGCCGCCGGCGTAGTTATAGATGGCGCCGTTGCCGTTTTTCCCGATACAAACCGCGTCGGCGCTGCCGTTGCCCACCGTCAATCTGCCATAGTTGACGATGCCGTACTGGTCACAGTTCTCAATGGTGGCCTCGCTTACCGTCAGTTTGCCGCGGTTGGTGATGCCGTGCTTATTGGAGCCGTCGATCACCACATTGCCGTCGAGGATGACGGTGCCGTTGTTGTGCAGGTAGACCGCCAGCGACTGGGAGTTGGTCAGCTTGCCGCCGCGAACCGTCACCGTGCCCTCCGACGCCTGTACGGCGGCGGTCAGCGCGTTGTCGATGTTCACGTTCTCCAGCACGGCCTCGCCATCGGCATAGACGCCGTACTGGTACGGCCAGTAGATCGCCACGTTTTTCAACGTGGCCTTGGCGCCGGAATGGACGTTGACCCCATCCGCGGTCACACTGCCCTCGATGGTGATTCCCTCCAGTGTCAGATCCGCGCCGTTTGTCACCTCAAAAACGGCATACGTCGAGCTGCCGCCCAGTTTGACCGTTAGTTTGCCGGTGCCGGTGAGGGACTTGCGGCCCACCACCGTCAGCGTGCCGGTACTCTCCAAATCCGTGTTCAGCGTCAGTGTCCGGCCATCCGGATCGGCCAGAGCCGCCTGCAGCTGCTCAAAGCCGGTGATGTCATCCGTCTGCTCCGGCTGCGACGCTATTCCGCCCTGGTAGAGCAGCACAACCGCCAGTACCGCTGCGGCCACCACAACTGCGGCGCCGGCGATGATGCCGATCACCCCACCGGCGGATATCTTCTTGCGCGTGTTGGTGCCAAGTTGCGTATCGCTCATAGAACTGCTCTCCTCCCTGTCGTTTCTTTTTCATCGCAAGAATTCTTCCATAGGCGTTCCCTGCGCCTCCGGCAGCTCCACACCCAGGAGCTTCGCATAGGTGGGCGCTTCGTCCACGATGGGACGGGTATCCAGCACCACGCCGGGCTTGAAGGAAGGCCCCTTGGCCAGAAAAACCGGCTGGGGACCCAACTCCGGCTGGTAACCGTGACTGGCACGGCCGAAGCGGAAATCGGTGAAATCCTGCTCCTTGATAACCGGGCGGGTGCATTGATCGCTGAAGGAGGTGAAACCGTCGGACTCGATGACAAAGGAGAAGTCTCCATCCAGCCCGTACCGCTCCCGCGCCTCCTCACGGGTGAAGAATTTCGTGAAGCCGTAGATGCCCTCGTCGGCCATCTCCTGCAGACACCGCCGCACCTCTTCAAAGTCCCGCTCCGGGTTCTTGAGATAAACCATGCTGGACATGGCATTGGAGATGCTGTAAGCCTTGTAATCCAAAACCGTTCCGTCCTTGTCCACGGTCAGGAGCCCCCGATCCGCCAGAAAGACGTTGAGCTTCAGGATCCGCTGGAAGTCCCGCTGTCCGTGATCGCTGACCAGCACGAAATCCGTCTCCTCCAGCAGTCCCGTCTCCTCCAGCACGTCGGCAACGGAGCCGAGCTGTTCGTCCAGAAAGTCCAGTGCCGGGGCGGTGGACTCGTTGAATACGCCGCATTTGTGGCGCGTTCCGTCCATGATCCCGTCGTGCACCAGCATGACCTCCGGACGGTGCTCACGGATGATGTCGCAGGCGCAGGCAATGAGAAAGCGGTCGATGTTGGGCTGGATCATCATGTTTTTCTTGCCGCCGTTCACATGCTGCGGCGGCAGCAGATGCTCGTTTTTGTCCACAATCCGCAGCACATCCTCGCCGGAACCGGAGCGGGCGAATGCCTGCCGCAGCGTATCGCCCGGCACAGGCATCCAGTACTCGTTGAGCAGCCAGTCCACGTCCGGGTGACAGCCGGTGACCGGCCAGAACACCGCGGCGGTGGTGTAGCCGCCCTCCTTGGCGGCGGTGAGAATGTCCTTCACCCGCACCGCGTCGTGAAACCACTGCCACGTGTCCGACTTGTTGCTCAAAGCAAAGGTGTAGTTGCTCCATACGCCGTGGCGCCCGGCATAGCATCCGGTGGCCATGCTGGTGTGCGCCGGATAGGTGATGGAGGGGTAGATGGTGCGTACACGCTCCACCTCACAGGCATCCCGCAACAGCCGGTTGAAGTTGGGTTTTGTCCGTAGATATGCAATATCCTCGTGCACGAGGGCGTCTGCGGAAAATACCAGTAATCTCTTCTTCACAAAATGACCTCTTTATCCATAAAATCATGAAATGATAAAATGTCCTTCGCTGTACCCATCCAACTCGGTCAGCTTGCCGTAGGCGACCACTGTGCGCTCTCGCTCTACCTGCACCTCATACACACTGTCACCCGCGGTGTGCACGGCGATGGCGCCGTCCAGGCAGGTATAGAGCGGCAGGGCGCCGGACACGCGGTAGCGTCCCAGCACCGTCTCGCTGTTGACACCGCCCGCCTCGCCGCCGGCAATCTTGCAGGACTCCGCCTGTACCCATTCGCGGGTGCTGGAGCTGTCATAGCCGTGGTGGTTGATCTTTACCACGTCGGTCTGCAAGGCGCTGCCGTATTTTTCCACCAGCACCTGCTCCTGGGCGGCGTACAGGTCGCCGCCGGTCATAAAAGAGGACGCACCGTAGACCGCCCGCATCAGAATGGAGGCGTTATTCCCGGTGGCGGACGTGTCGTCGTATACAAAATCCTCCGGGGGGTTCATAATGTGCAGCTCCACTTCCTCGCCCAACATCAGCGTGTCGCCCTCGTGGACGATCCGGAAGGGGATGTTCAGCGCCTCGGCGTCACGGATCATGGCGGCGTACACGCCGCTGCTGGCGGAGTAGTCGTGGGCGTTCTTCACAATCTCCTTAACGGTAATATAGCGGAAAACCGCGTTATAACCGCCGATGTGATCCACATGGGGGTGACTGAACATCAGGTATTCCAACGTGTCGATGCCCAGCGCCTGCAAGGCCGCCACAGCCTCCACGCCGTTGGTCTGGTTCCCCACATCGATCATCATGGCCTTGCCCTCCGGCGAAACCAGAATGGTGCAGTCACCGGCGTGGGTCACGCTGGCGTCGGTCACATAGTCGCGGGCGGCGTTGACAAAGTAAATGGAAAATTTCCCCTCTGCGGCCGCCGGGTCGTATACCCGGTCATACCAGTTGGGCTCCTCCGTCTCATCGGGCGGCGTCTCAGGCCCGCTCTCCCCGCTGCAGCCAGTCAAGGCAAAGCAAAGCACCATGAACAGCGCGGCCAGGAGCGATAAAAGCCGCCAGGATCTTTTCTTCATGTTTTTCTTTCCTCCGCGTCACTCAGCGATCATCGCGGCGATCTCCAGCGCGTCGTTGATGGTGCCGGCAGCCGTGTCGATGTAGCCGCGGATGTCTCCGTTGGGGTTGGTATAGATATTCTCCCACATGCCGCTGTTGGCGTTGATCTGGTCGGTGGCCACGCTAATGTAGGGCAGGCGAATGCCTGCGTTGTTGTCCAGCATGCTCCGGAGCAGCGTCTCGCTCTCCGGGAAATTCTCGTGCATCCAGGTCTGGTACTCCTCGTAGTTGGTCGCCTCCGGGGTATAGGGCACATAACCGGTGTTCATGCAGTAAAACGCCTGGTTCTCGGGATGTGCCAGCCACTTGATGAACTCATAGGCTCCCTGCTGCGCCCGCTCGCTGGCCGCGGAGCAGATGTAGTTGCCCGTACCGGCCGTGATGGCGCCGGAATGGGCGGTATTCTCGGTCAGACCCACGATGGGGACAAAGGTGAAGTTGATATTGGTTTCCAGATCCAGCAGTTTGGCAGCGCCGGAGCTGGTGTAGATGAACATCGCCACATCACCGGCGGCAAACAGCGGGATCAGCTCGCCGTTTACGTCCGTGCCGTAGGGCACCGCCACATTGTTTTGATAGAGCGAGGCATAGGCCTGCAGTCCTTCGGTCAGCGCCGCGAGCGTTGCGCCCTCGTTATACACGCATTTGGTGGGGGTGCCGCTGTAGCCGTTGTCCTGATCCACCGCGGGAACGCCCTCCAGAGCCATCATGTAGTTGAGATACGCGCCGTCCTTGCTGATTCCCAATCCGTATTTGGCGTAGCCGCCCTTGACTACCGCCGTGGCGATCTCCGCCACCTTGACGAAGCTGGTGATGTCCGATGCCTGATACCCGGCGGCGGCCAGAATGTCCTCGTTTACATACAGACCCGGCGCACTGACCCCGAAGGGGTATCCCCACATCTTACCGTCCGGATCAGAATAGGTGGTGCGCACCGTGTCGTAGAGGGTCGCCGTCCAGGGATCACTGTCCGCGTCGATGAAGTCCTGGAAGCAGGCGGTGAAATCGGAGTTGGTGTAGAAGCAGGTGGTGGCCGGCGTTCCGGAAAACATGGTGGGCAGATTTTCCGCCCGCGTGGAACGCAGCTTGGCCTTCAGCTCGTTGGCGCCGCCCTGGCGGACGATGGTTACATGGTACTGCTCCTGCGAGACGTTGTACTTGTCTACCAGCACCTGAATGTTTGCCACGTTGGTTGAGCCGTAGTTGGTCCACCAACTGATCTCCGTCACGCCGTCCTCGGTTTCGGACGGATCGCTGCCGCCACCGCCGCAGGCGGTCAAGCCCAGGCACAACAACGCAGCCAACATAAAAGCGATCCACTTTTTCATAATCAATGCCCTCCCTGTCACTCTGAATGTGTGAATGTGAAACTTATTCAGCCCTTGACCGCGCCGGCGGTCATACCTTTAATGATGTAATCCTGCCCGAAAATGAACGCCACCACTGACGGAACCATACACAGCACCGCGCCGGCCAGCACATTGCCGTAGTGGACGGATTCGCCGCTCATCAGGTCGGCCATACCGATCTGCACGGTGCGCATTTCCGCCTGGGTGGTCACCAGCAGCGGCCAGAAGTAGGCGTTGAAGGTGTGGATAAACGCCTGAATGGCCAGCGCCGCGGCGGTGGGAACGGCCAGCGGCATAGCCACGCGAAAC
The DNA here is from genome assembly GCA_017455225.1 of Oscillospiraceae bacterium. The sequence continues at coordinate 11,855 of JAFTBL010000039.1, read as the reverse complement.
AAAAACCGCATCTCGCCGCAGCCGTCCAGCGTAGCCGCCTCCTTCAGCTCCTTGGGCAGCGTCATAAAGTACTGCCGCATCATAAAGATGGCGGTACCGGAAACCAGTCCCGTGATGACCAGCGCCGCGTAGGTGTTCATCAGACTCAGATCCTGCACGGTCACATAGTTGGTCAGTACCACCACATCGCCCGGGATCATCATGGTGGCCAGCACCAGCGTGAAGAGCAGACGTTTGGCGGGAAAGTCGATGAACACAAAGGCGTAGGATGCCAGACACGCGAAAATGAGCTGGCAGAAAATGCACACGACACACATGAACAGTGTGTTCAGCAAGTACCGCAACACCGGCACATTTTTCAGCACGAAGACGTAATTATCCAGCGTGGGGTGATGCGTGAACAGATGCAGCGGCGCGGTGCCCACCTCACTGTTGGGCTGAATGCTGAACAGCAGGCAGATGAGAATGGGCGATACAAACGCCAGCCCCAGCGCGATCTTTCCGATCAGGATGAGAAGCTCCTTCGCCGTCTTTTTATTCTTCAAATTCATTGATAGTGCACCATCCTTTTCTCCATCAGGAACTGCACCCGCGTAGTCAGGAAGATGAGCAGGAACAGGATCAGCGCGTAGACACAGGCGTTCATAAACCGGCCGTTGACCATCGCCTCCGTGTAGACCTCATGGATCAGCGTCTTGGTGGCGCCGGCGGGGCCTCCACCTGTCATCAGCTTGATCTGCGCAAATGAGCGGAACGCGCTGGTGATGTTCAGAAACAGCACAAAGAAAATCTGGGGCGAGGCCATGGGGATCATAATGCGGATCGCCCGCTGCCAGGAGGAGGCTCCGTCGATGGTGGCGGCCTCCAGCAGCTCCGTGGGCACATTGCGGAAGCCCACCAGCAGATAGATGAAGCTGCTGCCAATGTGCATCCACGCGGTGACAATGGACACCGCCGGCAGCGCCGTGGCCGTCTCGCGGATCCAAGCCACATGGGTGCCCAGCAGCTCATTGAGAATGCCCGCATCCTGCCGGTAAATAAACAGCCAGATGGCCGCCGCCGGAGAGGAGGCAATGGCCATGGGCAGGGCGAACAGCGTCTGATAGATCCGGCTGCCCTTTCCATTCTTGACGCACAGCAGGGCAAAGACCATGGCAATGCCAAAGGTCAGCACCAGATTCATTCCCGCAAAGGCCAGCGTCGTCCGCAGAATCTGCCACATTTCACTCTTGCCCAGAATGCGCGTCCAGTTGCCCAGGCCAACCCACTTGACAAACTGGGCGCTCTGGTCGGTCAGGGCAAAGGAGTATAGGATCGTCTTCCCGAAAGGATAGTAGGTGAAGGTGCCGAACAGCAGCACCCCCGGCAGGATCAGCAGGTAGCCCAACCACCATTTTTTCCGCTTTTTCGCCAGCTCCGGCGGACGACTATTTGAAAGTGCTCTCATAGGGCTCGCTCCTTTCCATCCCTTACGCCAGAATCGGATAAGGACACGGACGGCAGGCCAGATGCAGCCTGCGGTAGCCGTTCTCCGCCGCGGCAAAGGGGAATCGCTCCGCGACCCGCCGTTCCTCCGCGGTGGCGTCCTCCGGTACGGCCACGTCGAACTGGTCGGAATAGCGCAGCACCCACGTCGCGTGGCCGAAGAGCTGCTCGGCATAGCCTTTGCCACGCAACTCCGGCAGAACATACATCGTCCGGATAACCGGACAGCCCGCCGCCCGGCACGGCTCCAGGCGGACAAAGCCGGTGACCCTGCCGTGCAGATACGACAGCGCCACATAGCCCGGATGCCTGGCCAGCAGCACATGGAGCTCCGTCCGGTACGCCGCCCGGTCAAACGCCGCACCCCGCTCCTTCGCCTCCGCCTCCGCCAACGCCAACAGCGTCTCCTCCTGCTCCGGCATGCGGATGGGGCAGATCGCCATGTTCAGCTCATCGCCCGCCACACCGTTCCACGCCCGCGACAACTCCGGCGGCAGATGGGAGGCGTCGTTCATATACTCGATGGTGATGCCGCCGTCCGCGTCCACATGCAGCAGGCTGACGGCGGTGTTATCCGAGTGCTGTACCTCTTTCCCGGCACTGATGGGCTTGCCCATCAGCAGACACAGCGCGGATTTGATGGCGCAGGAGTGGGATATGGCCACGGCTGTGCCGTTTTCACCCACCTCGCGGGCAATGCGGCGCAGACAGTGGATCACTCGCTGCGCCGCCCGTTCAAAGGAGCTGGCGCCCGGCGTAATGGCCTCCCACGGGCTTTCATACCACACCCGGTTTGCCTCCGGATATTCCTGCGCGATGTTGCCCCACGCCATGTCCTCCCACACGCCCGTGGTCAGCTCGCGCAGGGAAATGCGCACCCGCACCGGCGCACCGTGGTCCGCCGCAACGGGCTCCCCCGTGGCCAGCGCCCGGTATGTATCGCTGGAGTAGACCGCATCCACCGGAATGTCCCGGAAACGCTGCCGCAGCATCTCCGCTTGCGCATACCCCTTTGTGGTCACCAGCGCGTCTGTCTGCGCCTGCGTTCTGCGGCAGGCGTTCCCTTCCGATTCACAATGCCGCACCAAGTAGATCTTTGCCATGCTTTCCCTTCCCTGTCATTTTGAGATATTTATTACTAATATTCTGATAATTTTAGGGTTAAATTCTGTTGGGATTTAACGCCGGACGCGCGATGCTGAACTTCTAATATAAATTATTAAAATACATTCTGCCGGAATAGTCAACTGTTTTTCTGCCCGTTCCCGTTGTTTTGTTAAATGTAGAAAATTTCCCCTGCAAAATATAGGCACTTTTACAATAATTTCTATTAGTAAATTTTTTACAGTTTTGGATGAATTTATAGGACATTTTTTGTCAGATACAGGCAGTGCAATCTGTAGGAAATACCTTGAAAATTTGGTGCGGTATGTTAAAATAAGAGGGACTTTAACGCGCAGGGAGGGACTCTTATGTGTGCCAAGCGAACCACCATGCAGGATATTGCCCGGGCGGCGGAGGTATCGCAGTCTACCGTTTCCATGATCTTGAACGGCAAATCCGCCGCGTTTCCTGCCGCAACCATTGAAAAGGTGCGTCGCACCGCTGCCGCCATGAATTACAGCTTTCGTCCCGCTCCGGCAGTGGGCGCCAACCAGACGGTTCTGGTGGTTACCGTACAGCTGACCAACCCCTACTATGCCGCCATGCAGCAGGGAGTGGATCGCGCCGCCGCGCCCCACTCCATCAACATCATCACCGCCTGCACCTATCACGATCCCGCCATGGAGGAAGCGCTGCTGCAGATGGCGCTGTCCCAGCATCTGATGGGTGTGATCTTTCTCTATCCCCCCGACAATGAGCAGGCCTTTCTCGATGCGCGGCTGCAGATCCCCATTGTGACCATCTGCGACCGCGCCAGCAACGTGGCCGGCGATATTGTGGAGCTGAACAACTTCCAGGCGGGCGTTCTGGCCGCCAAACACCTGCTGGATCTCGGGCACACCAGCATCGCCGTGCTCACTCACGTCTCCGACCGCGCTACCACCTCCCGCGCCACCCGCGTGGCCGGCATCCTATCCGAGATCAAGCAGGTGCTGCCGGAGGATCGACTGCTGCTGCTCAACGGCAACAACGCCAGATCCGGCTATCTCAGCGAGAACAGCTTTCACTACCGGGTGGGTTACGCGCTGGCACAGAGCAAAAAGCTCTATCAAAACAACATCACCGGTTTGATCTGTGTCAACGATATGCTGGCCTACGGCGTGATGGATGCACTGACGGAAAATGGCTATGACATCCCGCGGGACTTCTCCGTGATCGGCTCAGATAATCTGCTGTTTTCCGGCATGTCACGGGTATCGCTGACCACCATCGAGCACTATCCGGGCGTAATCGCCCAGTCGGCGCTGACCACCCTGCTGAACCGGGTGCAGATGAGTTCCTCCTGGAACAATGCCCGCTTCCAGGTACAGTGTCAACCCACGTTGGTGGTGCGCGGTTCCACCGGCACCGCCCGCACCGAACCGCTCACCGCCGCCGAAGGCTGAAAGGAGGCTTCCATGGAAAAGCTCATCACCTTTGAAAATTTAAACCAATTCGCCTATGTGAACCACGAGATTTGCCAGCGGCCCATTCAGGGGATCATCCTCTATTTCCCCGGCCTGAACAACACGAACATGTACCCCTTTGACACCGACGCCGGCGCCGTCTTTGGCGAGCACGGTCTGCTGTATGTGATCCCCTACAACAACCCTTGGGCATGGATGAACCGGCAGGCCGTGGCCTATACCGACGAGATCGTAGACGTGCTGATCGACGCGCTGGAGCTGGATGATCACATCCCTGTTGTGTCCACCGGGCGGAGTATGGGCGGCTACGGCGCCCTGCTCTACACCCTGCGTTCCAAGCGCACCCCTGTCTCCTGCATCGCCAACAGCCCCGTCTGCGACGCGGTGTATCACTATACCGAGCGGAACGATCTACCCCGCACCATGTACAGCGCCCTCTTCCATGAACCGGGTACACTGGACGAGGCGCTGCGCGCCATGTCGCCACTTCATCAGGTGGAGCAGATGCCCCGCGTCCCTTATCATCTCTTCCACTGCACCGGTGACACCTCCGTGGATCTGCACCGCCATACAGAGCCCTTCGTGGCTGCCATGCGCGAGACGGGTCACGAGATCACCTGCGACATCCTGCCCGGGCGCAAGCACTGTGACCTGACCTACGCGGCCAAGCGCCGGTATGTGCAGTATGTACTGCAGGATATACGCCGCGCCCGATAGTCCCGTAATATACATACACAGTGCCTCCGGCCTTTCGGCCGGAGGCCCTGGGTATGTAAGTCTGTCAAAGAACCCCTGTTTTCAAGCGGTGAAAACAGGGGTTCTTACGTATACTGCGAAGAAAAAGCCAGGGAAAAGGGATCCTTTCCAGCTTCATTCTGCCAGCTTTTTCAGGTTCATGGCAACATATTTAATTCAAGCCTCACCCGGTTTGTAACTCGGGTCAGACCTCGGTGGTGTGTATATCGCATCGCGTGCTTTTCTTTCGCAGCCGCTCTACAAGATCCAGATATTCCTGCCAGATAACGGCATAGCCGATTTTGATAGTCTCGCCGTGCCGTGTTCTCACACGGCACGGTGTTTTCGCTTTCTTTTTTCGTTACGCCTGACCCTCGATCACCCGGCGCAGCAGCGGCTCCATGCCCTTGGCCACTGCCCAGGAGCCCAGATCGTTGATGTGGAGCCTGTCCACCGTGCAGACCTCCGTTCCGCCGTAGGGCGCGATCAGTTCCTCCTCGTTGATGTACCACACCAGCTTGTCGCCGGCCGCCACGGCATGCTCGTAGGCCGTGCGGACGACCTCGTGCATGCCCGCCGTCTGCCCGTCCCGCAGCGTGCCCAGCATGGTGGCAAAGATGATCGGCAGCCCCGGCCGGGCGGCGCGGACGATCTTGAAAAACGGCTCGTAGACCTTCCACGCGTTCTCCACGCTGCGGGTGTTGCCGTCAAAATCCAGCACCAGCGCGCTCATAGGCAGTGTGGCGATGTACTCCGCCATGGCGGGGTCGCCCCGGCCGCCGTCTGAAAAGCCCAGATTGATAAAATCGGAATCCAGCCATCTGCTCAAAAACGCCGGATAGTTGTTACCCGGCTGACAGACGCAGCCACCTTGCGTGGCGGATGTGCCGTAAAAGACAAAGGGCGTTTCATGTGCGTAGGGCGCAGGCTCTTCCACGGCGGCGCCGTCCTCCAGCGCCAGCCATACGTCCTTCACCCGGCTGTAAAGCGGGAAATAGATCTCGATCTGCTGCATCTTCCCGCCCGGCAGACGCAGCAGCGACTCGTATTGGTCAGAGGCGTACAGATCCGCCCGGTGGGAAAACTCCGTGCTGCCGGAAACGTTGGGGCGGAAGGTGTTGACATACGCCCCGTCGGCATAAAGCGCAAAGCAATGGCTTCCCGTAAAGGCCATATGATGCATGGGCTTCATGTCGGGAATGGAGCATTTGATCACGATACGCCGGCTGTCTGTGCGGAAGCGGATGCGCCCGCCGGAGGGGCAATGCTGCGTCTCCTGCAGCGCCTCGTTGCACTGCTGCGCCACCTCCATGGGCAAGCGCCAGTATTCGCCCGGCGCGGTGCGGTACATGCCCCGGATCTGGAACGGCTTGCAGGGCAGGTGGAACGTGGTCATGCCCTCGTAGCTCACCTGCTCGGCGGCAAAGTTTTTGTCGATCTCTTCAATGGATTTCAGTCGCATAGTGTAAGACTCCTCTGTAAATTGCGTTGTCTGCGCGGGCGCCCGTCAGAACAGCGGGCTCCATTGCTTGCCGTTGTCATCGGGCGGATCATTGGAATCGCTGAGAGTCAGGAACAGATCCGAGACTGCCAACGGTACCATCTTCCACTCCGGGGCCTCATACAGTCTGTGCTTCATACCGTTTTCCCTCCCTTTTTCTCACGGCGGGCACGAAGTCACTCCGCGCTATCCGGCTCCTCCGTTTCGCCGGTCTGATCCGTTTCGGCCGCCTCGTCGGTTGCCTCGTCGGTCTTCTCCCCGTCCTCGCCCTCCGCGGGCACGTAGCGGTCAAAGATCTTTGCCTGGATCGCGGCCTGCCCCAGCGCGGCAAGTCCCGGCGCCAAAATCAGCGCCGGCGGCATCATATATACCGCCAGCACTGCCGCCGCGGTGATGACCAGCATCACCAGCGTGCGCAGCAGAAAGCGCAGCGACAGGTAAAAGGCGCTGAGGAAGTATCGCGGTACCGTGTTGTTGAACCACGAAACCAGCGCAAACACATAGGGCGACAGCAGCAGCAGCGCCACACCGAACACCACCGTCAGCGAGCCGAAGACCGGGCGCAGGATCCCCTGTGCGTTGGCGTAGAAGTGGATGTCGAAATACAGCAGCACCCCCAGCACCGTTACGATCAAGCCCACGATGATGGCGGGCTTGATGTCCCGGCGGAAGGCGCGCCAGTAGAGCTTCCATATGCCTTCGTCCGCCTCGTCCCGCACTTTTTTCTGCATCACGTACAGCAGCGACGACGTGGCGGGGCCGATGGTCACCACCGGGATGCAGCAGACCAGCCAGATGACGGACAGGATCATGAGATCCGCCAGATCCGCCATCCGCTGCCAAAACCAGTTTTCCGAATTGAACAGGCCCTTCAAAAGGCCACCTCCTCTTCTGCGGTCAAACAGGAGGCAGCCGCAAAACGCGGTGTTTTGCAGCTGCCTCTTTTTTCATGCCTCAGCCCTTCAGTGAGCCGATCATAACGCCCTTTTCAAAGAACTTCTGCACGAAGGGGTAGATCACAAGCATAGGCACCGTGGCCACCACCACCAGCGAATACTTCATGGCGTCCACTTGATTTGCAATGCCGGCCAACACCTCCGAGTCCGCGATCTGCGTCGCGTCGATCCGGGTGGCGGACAGGATCTCCTGCAAAATAAGCTGCAGGGGGAACAGCTCCCGGTCACGCAGATAAATCAGCGGCGTAAAGTAGGCGTTCCACTGTCCCACCACGCAGTACAGCAGGATGACCGAGATCACCGGCTTGGACAGCGGGATCACGATCTTGATGAGATAGCCGAAGTCGGAAATGCCGTCCAGCTTGGCCGCCTCCAGCAGATCCACCGGGATACTGCTCTGGAAGAAGGTGCGCATCACGATCATGTTGCCGGTACCCAGCGCGCCGAGGATCAGCATGACGGCGCGGGTGTTGGTCAGGCCCAGCCCGGACACCAGAATGTAGCTGGGGATCAGTCCGCCGCCGAAAAACATGGTGATGATCACCAGCGTCATGATGACGCCGCGGCCGGTAAAGTCCCTGCGGGACAGCGGATACGCCATCAGCATGGTCACGATCAGCGAGATGATGCTGCCGAAGACCGTATAGAAGATGGTGTTGGCATAGCCGGACCAAACCGCCCGGTGGGAGAATACGATCTTATAGCCGCCGAGGCTGGGCTCCACGGGCCACAGCAGCACACGCCCCGTGGACACGGCCGTGCCGGAGGAGAAGGAGCAGGACACGATATAGATCAGCGGGTACAGCACGATGATCAGCCAAATCACGGCGATGGCGGTCAAGATCACGTTGAACACGTCGTCGGAGCTGATAGGCTTTTTTCTCTTTTTCACAGCGATCGCTTTCGTCATATGCATCCACCCCCCTTACACCAACGCGACTTCGTCGTCGGTCATCTTCTTGGTGGTAAAGTTCACCGTCAACAGCAAGATCAGATTGATGATAGAGTTGAACAGGCCCACCGCACTGCCGTAGGAGAAGTTCTTGAAGCTGTTCATACCGTTCTTGTACACGAAGGTGGAGATCACCTCGGACGTGCTCAGGTTCACGGACGACTGCAGCAGATACGCCTTTTCAAAGCCCACGCCGATGATGCTGCCGCAGCGCAGGATGAACAAAATGGCGATGGTGGGCATGATGGCGGGCAGGTCCACGTGGATGATCCGCTTGAACCGGGAGGCGCCGTCGATCTTCGCCGCCTCGTGGAGGTCAGGCGAGACAGCGCTCAGCGCCGCCAGATAGATGATGGAGTCCCAGCCCATCTGCTTCCACACGCCCGACCACACGTAGATGTGGCGGAAGGAGCTGGCCAGTGCCCGGAAGTCCGTCGGGTATCCGTCTCCGCCGAAGAGCCGGTAGAGGTTTCCATAGATGCCGCTGATGGGGCTGAGCACCATCAGCGTGATGGACACCATGACCGTGGTGGAGATGAAGTGCGGCATGTAGGAAATGGTCTGGGTCACGTTCTTCAGCCGCTCACTGCGCAGGGCGTTCAGGATCAGCGCGAAGACGATGGGCAGCGGGAAGCCCACGACCAGGCTGTACAGCGACAGGATCAGCGTGTTCATGAACACCTGCTTGAACTGCACGCTGCCGAGGAACTTGATGAACCACTTCCAGCCCACCCAGGGGCTGCCTATGATGCCCAGTCTGGGGCTGTAATCCCGGAAAGCGATCTGCACGCCGTACATGGGGCCGTAGTTGAAGATGAGCAGATACGCCAGAGGGATCAGCACGATCAGATAGAGCTGCCAGTCCCGCGCGATGCGGTGGGCAAGGCTCTTGCGCTTTGACAGCACGGCTTGGGGCTGTGCATTTTTCTTTGCCGTCATATCCGTCCTTCTTTCTTTTAAAGATAATGCTGGCTGTCAGCCCTGCTTCATGTCACTGAGCAGCTTCTTGCCTTCTTCGATGATATACTCCGCCGTGCCGGCCTTGAACATGGAGCTGCGGGTCTCATAGCCGCCCTCGTCGTAATGCTCCTGCATGGGGAAATAGCCCTCGGAGCCGTTGGCGTTGCACACCGGCAGCACCAGCGTCCAGTCCTTGGTGTCCTTCAAGCCCACGCCGATGCCGGTGAAGGGCTCGCCGGGGATGCCCACGATGGCGATGTCGCCCAGCGCGATGCCGGAAAGGGGCATTTCAAAGGTCTCCGGGCCGTTCTCCAGCTTCACCATGCGCTCCGCCTCGGCCACCACGGTGGTCACCATCATGCCCTCCAGACCCAGCTCGCTGTCCCGGCCGGCGATGTGCAGCTCGTGGATGCGGTGGGCCTCCGGGATCTCCTCAGGGGCGGGCACGTTGGCCTTGACGCGGATGGGGCGCTCCATGGCCGTCATGCGATCCGGCTCACAATAATTCACCTTGTCGTAGATCTGCAGAATGGCGCCGGCCATATAGCGGCCGTACCAGCGGGAGTGGCCGTAGCCGCGGATCACGTCGTCGAAATCCCAGAAGGTATCGTTGAACCAGCCGGGCTGGGCGAAGGCGGGCGCAGCGCCCACGTCGCCCTCGGCGCCGTTGAGGAACAGGCACTTGGTGCCGGGGATGGTGCGCTCGAAGGTGCGGCGCATGAAGCCGGGCCAGTCGGCGCTGACGCTGTTGCGGCCGATGGAGTCGGGGTGCATGCCGTAGTTCACCAGCACCACCGTGTCGCCGCCCTCGCGGTCAAACCGCAGCACGTTCAGCCGGTGATCCATCTCGCCCACCTCGCACACGCTGTCCGGGTTGTTCAGGCCGGGATTGGTGCGGATGCTGCCGTCCTTCATGCGGATGCGGCGGCTGTGGGACAGGTCGCAGTTGGTCACGCCCCAGCCCATGCGGGCGGGCTTGAGATCGGCCACCGCCGCCTTGGCGGCCTCCGCCGTCCAGCCCTGCAGCTTCACGAAATAGTCCCGCACCAGCGGGTCGGGATCGTCGTGGATGCAGATGGGGCCGGTATGGGTATGGGTGCTGTGGCAGAACACGTGGTCCAGAGGCAGACCGGTGGCCTCGGCCGCCGCCTGCCGCAGCAGGATCATGCTGCGCTGGGCGATCTGGCACAGATCCATGCTCAGGATCAGGACCTTCTCCGAGCCAAGCGCCAGCGCCAGACCGTTGATCTCCAGATCATCCAGAACGCCGTCCGCCTTACGGATCACGTAGTAGCCCTCAATGCCCACGCCAACGTCCGGGTTGATGACCGTTCTGCTGAAGCCTGCTGAAAGTGTCATAGTTGCTCTCCCCCTATGGTTTATATAAAATGATACTTTATTTTAATACTTCACCGATAAAAAGTCAATATATAAATAACTCAGAAACAGCGCAATCATAGGATTTCGTAAATCATGCGAAACCCCCGCAGATCACCGGCCGCAGCCGGTTTTGCCCTGCGGCGTCCTGTTTTCAGCCGCCTGAATCGCTCCTCTTTTTCATATTGAGCCGCGATTTTATTGTCATCTGTATCCCTTCCCTCCCGGCAAGTCCCTCTTTTTCCTTTTTGGACTTTTGTTTTATACTTTCGTTTATCTTCGTTTTACGAGACGCATCTCAACAGGTCAAACCGCCGATCAAAATTGAAAAGCATCTGGCTCTGCCTAAAATGACCGATTATGACCAATCGTTCAATTTACTATTGCATTTTTCTGGTGGATTATGTATAATAGGAAAAACCCGGCAATCATCCGCACAAGCGGGCAGGTTTTACCGCCCCAAAAAACGAAGTAAACGGAGAGAGACGAAATGGATGTGTTTGAGCGCAAGCAGGAAATACTGAAGCTGCTGCACCGTGACGGGCGTGTATACGTGAGCGAGCTGAGCAAGACGTTCGGGATCTCGGATGTGACCATCCGGATGGATCTGGCCGATCTGGAATCGAAGGGTCTGCTGTCCCGCGTGCACGGCGGCGCCGTCAGCTGCTACAAGACCTATTACAACATGAGCATGCAGGAGCGACTGAGCGTCAATCAGGAGCAGAAAAAGCGGATCTCGGAAGCCATTGCCGGCATGATCAAGGAAAACGACGTGATCATGCTCAACGCCGGCACCACCACCCTGACCACCTTCCGCATGATCCCCTCCAACATGAACGTGAGCATCGTGACCAACTCCATCGCCATCGCGCTGGAGGCCGGCGCCAACCCTAACTTCACCGTGGTGCTGCTGGGCGGCCAGGTGGATTTCAAGTACCAGTTCACCTACGGCGACGACGCCATCGCCCAGCTGCAGAAATACCACGCCGACAAGCTGATCCTCTCGGTGGACGGCATCTCCGCCGACGCGGGCATGACCACCTACTATAACCGGGAGGTGGAGATCGACCGGATCATGCTCACCCACGCGCAAACCAAGATCATTGCCGCCGACTCCACCAAGCTGGGGCACACCGCCTTTGCCAAGATCTCCGAGTCCCGCCAGATCGACTACGTCGTCACCAACGAGGACCCGGAGCAGGCGGAGGAGATCGCCGATCTGAAGCTGGCGGTCCCCAACGTGATCACCGTCTGACCCCCATCAAAACGCCCGCAGGGAATGCGCCGATCGGCGCATTCCCTGCGGAATTTTCCGTTTT
>JAFTBL010000005.1 GCA_017455225.1 Oscillospiraceae bacterium | reverse complement strand
GTCTGCAGCCCTTCCATAAGGACCGTTATCCGCACGAGTTCTCCGGCGGCCAGCGCCAGCGTATCTGCATCGCCCGCGCCTTGGCTCTGAACCCCGAGTTCATCGTCTGTGATGAGCCGGTGTCTGCGCTGGACGTGTCCATTCAGGCGCAGATCATCAACCTGCTCAAGGACATTCAGGAGAAGTACAATCTGACCTATCTCTTCATCTCCCACGACCTGTCCGTGGTGGAGCATATCTCCGACCAGGTGGGCGTGATGTATCTGGGCAATCTGGTGGAGTACGGCGCCACGGAGGATATCTTCCGCAACCCGCTGCACCCCTACACCAAGGCGCTGTTTTCCGCCATCCCGGTGCCGGATCCCACGGTGAAGATGAACTGCATCGTGCTGGAGGGCTCCATCCCGTCCCCGGCCAACCCGCCCAAGGGCTGCAAGTTCCACACCCGCTGCGCCAACTGCATGGAGTGCTGCAAGGAAGTGGCGCCGGAGCAGAAGGAGATCGAGCCGGGTCACTATGTGGTCTGCCACCTCTACGACGACGTAAAGTGAGCCATGGCACGGAAGAAGCGTGTATACGACGATGACGACGGCCGTACCGTCGCCGATATGAGCGGGGTGGAGCGCCCCAACCTGTTCGGCTTTCGCATGCCGCCGTCGCTGCAGGAGGCACGCAGTGCCCGCACGCAGGAGGCGCCGCCGTCCGACCGCCCGTGGGAGAGCACCGAGCTTTCCCCCGCGGAGCGTCGGGCTGTGATTTGGGGCGCCATGGGCGCCGGTGCGCTCATCGCGCTGACGTTCATTCTGGCGGCCGCCGCCGTGATCCTGCTGATCCTGCACTTTTCGTGACCCCGAATAAAAACCTGCGGATCGTTTGATCCGCAGGTTTTTGTTGTAAAAGAATGCCAGATGATGTATAATACGCTTAGTTAAACTGTGAGTAGAGGAGCTTGGATCATGAGCGCAAAGGTCTATTTTTCCCGCACCATCACGCCGGAAAAGGTGGTGGAGCTGTATCACGCGCTGGGCGTCACGCTGCCGGGCAAGGTGGCTGTGAAGCTCCATTCCGGCGAAAAGGGCAACCAGAATTTCCTGCGTCCCGAATTCTGGCGCCCCATGATCGAGGACGTCAAGGGCACGGTGGTGGAGTGCAACACCGCCTACGGCAAGGCTTTTGACGGCGTGCGCGACTATACCGAGGGGCACCGCAAGCTGCTGGAATACCACGGCTGGAGCAAGTATTTTACCGTGGATCTGATGGACGCCGAAGGCCCGGATCTCATCTGGCCGGTGGAGAACGGCAAGGTGCTGCACGAGAACCACGTGGGCAAGCACATCGTCAATTACGATTCCATGCTGGTGCTGGCCCATTTTAAGGGTCATCCCATGGGCGGTTACGGCGGCGCGCTGAAGCAGCTGTCCATCGGCTGCGCCTCCCGGGAGGGCAAGGCGCTGATCCACTCCGGCGGCGCCAGCGCCGATAATGTGGAGGCGTGGCAGGTACACGCCGAGCAGGATCGGTTTCTGGAGGCTATGGCGGACGCCGCATCCACGGTGGTGCGCCATTTCAGTGGCCGCATTGCCTTCGTCAACGTGATGAAGAACCTGTCGGTGGACTGCGACTGCTGCAGCGTGGCGGAGGACCCCTGCATGAAGGACATCGGCATCCTTGCCTCGCTGGATCCGGTGGCCATCGACCGGGCGTGTCTGGATCTGATCCACGCCGCCACGGACGATCCCGGCCAGGCGCATTTTCTGGAGCGCGTGAATTCCCGCCACGGCGAACACACCGTGGAGGCGGCGGAGGCGCTGGGTTACGGCACCACAGACTACGAGCTGATCGAGTTGTAAAAGAACGATGCGGATATCCGCCGGTGCTCCCGGCGGATATTTTTTGCCGTTTAGCTTGCTATCCCGTTAAAAGGCGGGTATAATAACGGTAATATCAAGGCGCCTGCAAGGGGCGGGAGAGGGATGCACATGAAGCTGAATGAGATATTGAACGGGCTTGTGTATGCGCCGGAAGCCGACGGGCGGGAGATCCGCTCCATCGTGTACGATTCCCGGCAGGCGGACGAGGGGTCGCTGTTCGTGGCGCTGGTGGGCACCTTTTCCGACGGACATCAATATGCCCGCGCCGCCTATGATAAAGGCGCCCGGGCCTTTTTGCTGCAAAATCCCGTGGAGCTGCCGGCGGATGCGCTGCAGCTGACCACCGCCGATACCCGCACCGCGCTGATGACCATAGGGCAGAACTTCTATCATCACCCGGAACGGGAATTGAGGCTGGTAGGCGTCACCGGCACCAAGGGCAAGACCTCCACCACCGGCATGATCGGCTCCTGCCTCAACGACGCCGGCATCAAGTGCGGCACCATCGGCACGGCGGGCGCCATTTATGACGGAAAGACGTTCCCCACCGCCAACACCACGCCGGAGTCCATCGACTGCCTGCGCCTGTTCCGGGAAATGGCGGACGCGGGCTGCAAGGTGGTGGCTATGGAGGTATCCTCTCTCGGCCTGAAGGGGCAGCGCGTGGCAGGCCTGACCTTTGATGTGGCGGTGTTCACCAACATTTCGCCGGATCACATCGGCGGTTATGAGCACCCTGATTTTGAGGAGTATTCCTACTGGAAGCGCCAGTTGTTCCACCAGTGCAAGGCCGCCGTTCTGAACGCGGATGACCCCTTTTCGCAGGAGCTGATCCGTGAGCTGCAGGTGCCCTACTATACCTTCGGTCTGGAGCACCCCGCCGACTATTGGGCCACGGACATCCGCCCCATCCGGGCGCCGCGGCTGTACGGCACCAGCTTCTCCTGCCAGACGGCGGGGGAGACCTATCGGATGCAGACAGCCATGCCGGGCCGCTATTCCGTGTATAATGCGCTGGCGGCGCTGGCGGTGTGCCATCTGCTGGGCGTGTCGCTGCAGCAGGCGGCGGAGGGACTGGCGGAGGCCCGCGTGGTGGGCAGGAACGACTGTCTCGACGTGCCCGCCGACTACGACGTGATGATCGACTACGCCCACAACAAGCGCAGCTACACCGCCCTGATGGACACACTGAGCGAGTATGAGCACGGCCGCATCATCACCGTGTTTGGCGCCGTGGGCAACCGCGCCCAGCTGCGGCGCAAGGAGGTGGGCACCATCAGCGGTACCTACGCCGATCTGAGCGTCATCACCACCGACGACCCCAATTACGAGGACCCCGTCAAGATCGCCGAGGAGATCGCCGTTTACGTCAAGGCGGCCGGCGGCGACTACGTCATCATCCCCGACCGGGAACAGGCGGTGTTCTACGCGCTCTCCCATGCCCGGAAGGGCGACGTCGTGCTGCTGCTGGGCAAGGGACAGGAGACGGAGCAGAAGATCTGCGGCAAGCTGGTACACTACTCCGACTACGAGTCGGTGTGGAAATACTTCGGCATGGAGGACAAGCTCCGCTGAATAGTGAAACCGCTGCAAAACGAGATACAGCCGTTTTGCAGCGGTTTTTTTACCGGTTCAGCACCCACACGCCTGCGTTGAGATAGGCGGCGAACAGCACCCATATGAGATACGGGATCTGCAGACGCGCGGCAACGGGATCGAGCTTCCGCATGGTCAGCGTCATCCACAAGATCAGCCCCCACAGGACGATCAGCCAGATCAGCGCGATGCCGAAGACCTCCAGATTGAAAAAGAGAATGCTCCACACGAAGTTGAAGGCCAGCTGTACCACGTACAGCAGCAGCGCGTTGGTGCGCGTATCCGAGGGCGGGGACAGTGCGATCCGCGCCGCCGATATGCCCATCAGCGCATACAGGATCACCCACACGATGGGGAAGAGGATCGACGGAGGAGACAGCGGAGGCTTTGCGATCACGTCGCTGTAAAGCTCCATGCCTTTACGGGTCAGCAGGGCGGAAATGCCGCCCACCGCCTCGGTCGCCAGGATCCAGAATACATAAGTCGGCCATTGCTTTTTCACGTTCATCACCCGGTTCAAGTATATGTCCGACCGGGCGCCATTATTCTACCGTCTGCCGCGCCGGACGGGCGTTTTGTATCTTGTCACGCTGGCGTGGATCGCGCTGGTGTGACACACACCGCCGGGGCATTTTGCCGTATGAATGACGTTTTTCATGTCCTGTGCCGCCGCAGGAACCGCTCCACGGCCGACACCGCGTAGACGCCCAGCCCGACAAGGATGAACGCGTAGTAGCAGAAAAACCGCCACACCCGCATGGCCCAGAACAATCCGCTGGTGTCCAGCTGGTC
>JAFTBL010000038.1 GCA_017455225.1 Oscillospiraceae bacterium | reverse complement strand
GTAAACTGCATCCTCTCCAAGCACGCTGACGCCATGGACAGCTACCCGGAGCCCACCGTGCTGCCCCGGGAGCCCGGCGACGCCGAGGAGGCGGCGAAGCTGAGCCGCATCCTGCCGGTGATTTTGAAGAACAACCGCTTCAAGCGGGTCTACTCCGACGCGTGGTGGTACAAGCTCAAATCCGGCTGCGCGGTGTACGGCGTGTTCTGGGACGCGTCCAAGCTGGGCGGACTGGGCGACGTGAGCCTACGGAGGATGGATCTTTTGCAGCTTTTCTGGGAGCCGGGCGTGACGGACATTCAGGATTCGCCCCACTTTTTCTCCACGGAGCTGGTGAGCAACGACAAGCTGCAGTCGCGCTATCCCCAGCTTGCGGGCAAGCTGGGCGGCGGCAGCTTCTCCGTCAGCCGCTATCTCTACGACGACACCGTGGACACCGCGGACAAGTCGCTGGTGGTGGACTGGTACTACAAAAAGGACGGATCGCTCCACTACTGCAAGTACGTGGGGGAGACGGTGCTCTACGCCACGGAGAACGACGTGGCCGTGCCCACGGTGGAGGCGGTGGTGGGCGCCGACGAGGAGGGCCGCCCCGTGCTGGGGCAGGTGCCGGCCGGGGAGAGCATGGCGCAGCGGGGCTGGTACGACCACGGCAAATACCCCTTCGTGTTCGACGTGCTGTTCCCGGAGGAGGGCACCCCCTGCGGCTACGGCTACGTGGATCTTTGCAAGAGCCCTCAGCAGCAGATCGACCTGATGAATCAGGCGATCCTGAAAAACACGCTGGCCGGCGCCACGCCCCGGTTCTTCATCCGCAGCGACGGCGCCGTGAACGAGGAGGAGTACGCCGACTGGACCCGCCCCTTCGTGCACACCAACGGCAATTTGGGCGCCGACTCCATCGCGCCCATCCACACCGCCGGGCTGGACGCGGTATACGTGGCGTTTTTGCAGAGCAAGATCGCCGAGATGAAGGAGACGGCCGGCAACCGGGACGTGAACAACGGCGGCGTGTCCGGCGGCGTCACCGCCGCCACCGCCATCGCCGCGCTGCAGGAATACGGCGGCAAGCTGTCCCGCAACATGATCGACGACAGCTACGACGCCTTTGCGGAGGTATCGTCGCTGTGCATCGAGCTGATCCGGCAGTTTTACACCATGCCCCGGGTGTTCCGCCTGCTGGGGGAGCACGGAACGGAGTTCGTCAGCTACGACGGCTCCGGCCTGCGCCGCCGCTGGCTGGAGGGCGGCGCCTACCGCCTGCCGGAATTCGATCTGGAGATCAGCGCCCAGGACGAGTCGCCCTACAAGACCATGGAGTACAACCAGCTGGCGCTGCAGCTGTACCAGATGGGCTTCTTCCGCCCGGAGCTGGCGGATCAGGCGCTGCGGTGTCTGGATCTGATGGAGTTCAAGAATAAGGATCGTCTGGTGGCCGCCATCGACCGCAGCCGCACGCTGCAGCAGCAGGTGCTCTCGCTGCAGCAGCAGCTCGGGCAGCTGGCGGCAGTGGTGGACGATGTAAAGGGAACTCACTTGACAGAGCTTCTGCCGCAGGAGAGCGGCACGTCGGAGCAGGCGCCTGCAGTGCCTGACGCCGGGGCGGCGCCCCGACCCGTGGAGCGGCAGCGCCAGAGGACGAGGGAGGCGGTGAGGCCCCGATGATCTGCGTAAAGATGGACGGCAGCCGCCTGACGGTGCGGGGTCACGCCGGCTACGGCAAGCCGGGCGAGGACGTGGTGTGCGCGGCGGCCTCGGCGCTGG
>JAFTBL010000037.1 GCA_017455225.1 Oscillospiraceae bacterium | reverse complement strand
CTAACGACCTGACGGTTCGGCGGGGCGGCCTTTTCGCGCCGCGCCGCCGGACAGGGACAGAAGGAACGGTTTCCTTTGCTGCAGCGGAGGGGAAACACAGGGAGGCTTAAGCTGTGAGACAAGATACGCAAAACAGGATCAAGATCTATCGGGAGCGACTTCCCCGTGTCCGGGAGAAGATCAGCGCCACCGGTCTTGCGCTCGTGATCGCCGCGGTGGTGGCCGTTTCGGCTACCTTCGCGTGGGTCACGTTGTCCCGCGCGCCGGAGGTCACCGGCATGGTGACCAGCCTGTCGGCCAACGGCAGTCTGGAAATTGCCTTGAGCAAAGAGGACGGTTCGCTGCCGGATGAGTTTGATATCGATGAATCGGTGGGCATCAACACGGACGTGACCGTAACCAACCTGCAATGGGGCAACCTGGTGAACCTGTCCGACGCCCGCTACGGTATCGATAATCTGCAGCTGCGCCCGGCGCAGCTGAACGATTCGGCCCTGCTGACCAACCCCTTGTGGGGCGCGGTGTACAGCGCCGACGGCCGCATCACGAAGCTGAACACGAACTATGCCTACGCCCGCTATGACGGCGCGAGCTTCCTCACGTCCAACAATACGTACGGCGTGCGCGCCATCGCCTCGTACACCGCCACCGTGTCCGACACCACGCTGCAGGCGCAGCAGGAGAAGATCCAGGACGTGACCTACGCCCGCACCGTGGTGAACCAGACGTATGACGGCGTGGCGGGCAAATTCTCCGCTTTGGGCACCATGATCAGCAAGTACGCGCAGGACAAGCTGGACAGCGCCAATCCCGGTACCAATCTGGCGCCGTATCTCAACACGGTCCTGACCTGTTACAATGCGGTGAGAGACGCCATGGAGGCGCAGATGGACGCGTACGTGGCGATGGCCAATTTCCAGCTTTACATGTATGCCCAGAACACCCAGACCCTCTATGCCCCCACCAGCTGGGACACGATCCTGGCCAATCACGCAAGGTACAACATTGCCACCCCCACCGCGGAGTCCACAGACGGCATTGTGGCGCTGATGGGGCTGACCCAGTTTGTCGCCGACTATAACAAGCTGGTGGCCGACATCGGCTATCTGAACGACTACTATAACGACTACAAAACCAACGGCACCTCCTATTACTGGGCCAGCGGCGGCGTGTCCGGCCACAATATCGCCAACATCGTGGCGGATCTGATCGACTACAACACCATGACCATCGATCTGGATGACAAAGGACCAGAGACCAAGGTGGTGGAGCTGAGCAGCGACAACGCCAGCTCGCTGCTCAGCGCCAACGGGAAATCCCGCAAGGTCTACACCTACAACGGGATTCTGATCCGCTTTGAGCAGCTGGCCGTGGATGAAAGCTACCGACTCAACGGCCGCGCCGAGTGCACCATCGCAGTTAAATATATTCTTACCGTTACGGTGAACGGCAAAGCGTATACCAAGGCCAGCGGCCCGGCCACATTTATGCAGGCCTTTACTGCGGCGCAGGGCACTTTGCAGCTGGCCGCCAACGACTCCGTGGCCGACGATACGTACGGCATGGCCGTCGACTTCTGGGTGCGGACCAACGCCGAGGAGACGATGCTGACGCTGGAGGGCGCCACCGCCATGGACGAAGAGGGGCACATCGTCAGCTATGACGGCGTCAACCGCGTGTGGGGCCGCTCGGAGGAGGCGGAGGCGCTGCCCGTCGGCAGCACCACCCAGGGCGGCGGCTCGTGCTACGTGTACTACGCCGACACGCCGGAGGATATGGCCCGTTCGCTGGACCTGCTGGAGGCCATGCGCGTGGCGTTCGTGGATACATCCGGCAACAAGATGGCCGAGGCGGAGATGGACACGGTGAACGTGTTTGCCGCCAACGGCCGCATCACCGTGCCGATGGTGCTGACCACCAACACCCAGACCACGTATACGTATACCAACAGTCTCAACGAACAGGTGATCGGCCGCGCCATCTGCCCGCTGTATACCGACGTGCCGATGCGCATCGAGGCCATTGTGTATCTGGACGGCACCAAGCTGGGCAACGACAACGTGCTGGCTTCCAGCACGATTCAGGGGCAGTTGAACATCCAGTTCGGCTCCTCCCTGTCCCTCAAGACCATCGGCAGCAGCGATTTGATGGACGATGTGCGCGTGGTGTCCGCCCAGCTCACCAAGGCGGAGCTGGACTACGATACCGCCGTGACGGAAGAGGATATGACCACGGGCGTAGTCGTGCACGTGGAGGGCGTGGACCCCGCTACGATGAGCGCGTTCTTCGTGCGCGCCATCAACACGCAGCAGGGCAGCCGCGAGCCCACCTTTGCGCTGACCAAGCAGGAAAACGGCGACTGGACGGCGGATTATCAGTTTGAGGCGCCCGGCGAATACTATCTGCGCTATATCCGCATGGGCGGCGTGGACTACCCGCTGCTGGAGCCGCAGAAGATCACGGTGAAGGGCTTCAAGGTCAACAGCGTCCTTTGGGGCGAGGGAGGCGACAGCGCCACGGTGCGCACCTCCGAGAACAGCTATACGGAATCCATCAGCGTGGAATTTGCCACCAACGACCGCAGCAAGATGCCCCGAACCGTTTCGGCGCGGTTTGTGCGCTCTGACGGAAACCTGGTCAATGTGCCCATGAGCTACAATCCCAACGGACGCTGGACGGGCAAGGGCGTGTTCACCGTTTCGGGCGAGTATACGCTGGCATACCTGCTGCTGGACGGCCGGTACAGGGATCTGACCGATCTGGGCCTGAGCAAGACGCTGAATCTGTCGCTGGGCCTCCGGGTGGAGGTGGTTGACGGCAGCGGAAAGCTGGAAGAGCGGTATGAAAGCGGCACCACGTACAGCCGCGACGTGATGGTGCATATCTACGATAACGTGGGCAACGGGATCGAGGGGTTGAGCGGCGCCAAGCTGTACTACTCCAACGGCGGCTCCGCCACCAACACCATCAACACCGACCTGACGTGGAACGAGGTTGAGGGCTGCTATGTGGGCACCCTGCCCATTACAAAGGCCGGGCGCTACATGTTCTCGTCCGTTGTTGTGGGCGGCAACCTGCTGACCAACTGCAGCGCCAGCCCCGTTTACAAGATCACCAGCCCCGATCCGCCGACGTACAATCTGGCGTCGCTCACCACGTACAACGGCAGCAACGTCCAGTTTGCGCCGCTGACGTATGACGCGGTGATCGACGGCATCAAGATCGACCACGCCGAATCGGCCGTTCTTGAAGCGGTGGTTTATAACGCCGCCGCCAAGGTGGCCAATCCCTCGGATGCGGAGAATCCCTACCAGAGCGGCTACTTTACCGTGAGCGGAGCGGACGTCTACAACACGGGTGAGAGCTGGTGCATCAAGCTGCCCACCTATACCGTGGATTACAACAGCGACGGCACGGTGCGCGACGGCGCCAAGTATACGCAGGAGGGCACGTGGTATGTGGCGATACTGCGCGTCAGCGAATGCTATGACGCAGACAATGAGTACCGCGAGCAGGACAACCCGATCATCTGGGCCGGCAGCGATCAGGCCGCCACGAACTATTTGGACGGCCTGGACAACGTTTCCCCCGACGCGACCATCAGTTTCCTGAATCTGGCCACCACCGTTTCCTGCACCGTGCAGGTCACAATGGTCAGCGGCTCCACGGCGCTGGGCAGCACCGACGCGGCGTTTATGAGCCATTATGCCGTCAGCCAGATCGGTATGAAGGTGCTTCTGACGGATAACAGCGGCCGGGTGATCCCCGCCTCCAAGGTGGCCGACGCCACGCTGGCCGTCAGTTATGCGCCCATTTCCACCAACAGTACGTACGGCTACAAGGTGCAGTCCGGCGCAGCCAGAAGTTACACGATCCGCCTGAACGAGCAGGATCCCGAAACGGGTTACCGCACCGTCAGCGAGGTGAACGGCGCCGCCGACGGCGACTGGCAGTACGTGGGCGAATACAACGTGCAGAATCTCACCGTTACGCTGGGCTCCACGGCGCTGGCCTACAGCCCCGGCGAGAGCGGCGTGCCCGCCCGGTACACCATTACCACGGCAGCCCCCTCCGCCGACAACGTGACGCTGCTGGACGAGAACATCACGCAGCGCTATACCACGCTGGGCAAAACGGGCAACAGCGTGACGGGCACCTTCCTGCAAGCGCAGAACCCCGGCGTATCCGCCAAAGTCACGCTGAACACCGCCGACGGCAGCGACACCCAGTATGTGATTTTGGACGATGTGTCCATGAAGCTGCTGATGACCTATGCCGACGGCAAGACCGCCCCCAACGGCGGCTACAGCTGGAGCGGCACCAGCCAGTATGAGAGCGTCACCATCAACATGACCAACTCCAGCGGTACGTACAGTACCTCTGCCGCGCCGCTGCTCTCCGGCCGGTACACGGTGAAGCTGCAGGCCACCGTGGGCAGCGCGGTCACCACCAAGAATCTCAGCAACGTCAGCGTGTACTCCCGAGCGCCCGCAGCCACCATCACGGCGGTGGATCCCGCGGCTTCTGAGGTGTTCGACATGAACATCAATCAGGAGGCGCAGGCGTATGCGGATGCCAAGCTGGTGAGCGTGCAGAACTACCTCTCGTCCGACGGCAGGCTGGCCAACGTGTACATCAAGGCCGACAAAAAGGCAGAAAACGTCAGCGAAGAGGTCACAACGGACGTGATTATATACATACTGCCGAAGGTCAGGGTGCGGCTTGACTATGCGGGCACGGAGTTTGTCTCCGCCGAGCTGACCGTGCCAAACGCCGCCAACAGCAGCTATGCCAACACCTTTACCTTTACACCCTCCGTTTTGACGCAGAAGGCGGACATCGGCGGCAAGGTTGCCGAGACGGTGCAGGTAACGGCAACGGGCGGCTGCGACGGCGAGACCTAGTATATCCATCCGGAAAAGCAGTATGCCGCCGGCGAACAGACCCTTTCCTCCCTTAAGATGACGGACAGCGGCTCCTGCGCATATACGGTGGCGCTGGCCGCGCCCATCACCATCCGCCAGCCCGACGCTCCGCCGCCCTCCATCAGCTATGCGGCGGCAGAGGGGTACAACACCTTTGAGTCGGTGGAGTCCACGGACGGCGGCAGCATTACCGTCACACTGCCCACGGCGGCCCAGTTCGGCACCACGGTCCGCGAGGAAGCGGAGTTTGTGAACGGCACCGGCTGGGGCAGCCCGGTGAGTGACGCCACCACCAAGTACGTGTATGTCACAAGAGGATCGGCGCAGGAGAACAAGGTTACCTCCGGCGGCTGCATGCCGACCACCAAAACGTACTACTATTACGAGTACACCTTCTACAAGTACACGCGCCACCAGTACACGTATGAGCAGACCTCCGGCACCCGGTTCTACAGTGTGACCAACGGGCTGACCGGCTGGAACGTGGGCGGCACGGTATACGCCCCCGGCACCACCATCACCGTCACCGGCACGGTAACGGCCACGCCCGTCATCGGCCAGATCGGCAGCAGGACCTTCCTGCGGGAGGAGACGGTCACCATGGTCCACACCACCTATAAGGACGTGTCTGACGGAACAAGCAGGTTCGAGCAGCCCAAGTCAACGTACAAGTCGGCAGATGCGGCTGCAGCCGGTACCGAGTATGCCAGCGCCAGCAACCTCTCCGGGTATAACTGGTATACCGCCGGTACGACCTATGATGACCGGAGTGACAGCAGTTGGGTCACCACCACCGAGACGCAGCTTGGGGACGACTATCAGAAAGCGAATTAACCCCGCATAACGATCTGACTGCGGGGCGGGGATCCCGCCCCGCAGCCGAAACGCACAAGGACAAAGACGCCCCGTCGGGCAGGAGGAGCAAACATGATTCCGCAAACCTTTACCGTTTTTTCCATGACCGTTAAATATTACGACCTGCTGTTTGCCATGGGGTTCGTAGGTGTGTTCATCTACCTGATCTCCATCTGCAGGCGCTACGAGATCCCCAAGTGGAAAACCGTTGTGTTCACGGTGCTGGTGTATTCCTCCACCTTGGCGTGGATGTTTTTCCTGTTCTGGGCGGACACCGGGTTCCAGAGATGGGGCGGCAACAACATCGTCCGCGTGTTCTGGTGGCTGGGCGTGTTCGTGTTCCCGGTGTCCAAGCTGCTGAAGCTGGATTATTGGAAAAGTCTGGACTTTGTGGCGCCCTGCCTGTGCATCAACCACGGCATTGCCCATTTCGGGTGCATTTTTGCCGGCTGCTGCCACGGCTACCCCTCCACATGGGGGATTTACAGCAACAGCGCAGGCCATGTCTGCTTTCCCACCCAGCCCATTGAGGCGGTGGTGGCGCTGGGCATTGCCGCGTTGATCTGGTATCGCGAAAAGAAGAAAGGGTACGGCAAGGGAGTGGACGGGCTGTCCTTCCCCATTATGCTGATGCTCTTCGGTTACAGCCGCTTCTTCCTGGAGTTCCTGCGGGACAACGACAAGCTGTTCTGGGGCATCTCCGGCCTGGCGCTGCACGCGCTGCTCAACGCGGTCATCGGCACGGCGGCCTATTTCCTCATCAAACGGAGCAATCAGAAGAAGGCGGTCGCCTGATTTTTCAGCCATCGTAAAGGAGACGTTCCCGTGGGTAAAAGTTACCACAATTCCATACGTCTGATCGCGTGGCTGATGGCGCTGCTGCT
>JAFTBL010000036.1 GCA_017455225.1 Oscillospiraceae bacterium | reverse complement strand
TTCCCTTCGCCATGCTGTCCGCCCGCCTCAATCCCTCCGGCGGCAACGTGGTGGGACTGGACGCCA
The DNA here is from genome assembly GCA_017455225.1 of Oscillospiraceae bacterium. The sequence continues at coordinate 2,508 of JAFTBL010000036.1, read as the reverse complement.
ACGCGGCCCTGTTTGCCGCGGGTTTTCTGATCTACGCCGTGTTCAACAGCGTGTTCCTGCCCGCCTTCTACCGCAGCGGCTACAAGGTGGGAACGGCCTATTGCAAGGCGCTGATCCCCACCGCTCTTGTTATGCTGGCCTGTGAGATCCTGCCCCACGTGCCGGCGCTTTTCTGGCTCAACGACACCGATACCGCCGGCAATTTGCGCCAGCTTCCGCTGCTGGCCGCGGCCGCCATCCTGTACGCAGCGGCAAGCTGGCTCGCCTTCCGCCGCGCCGCCGCCCGCTATGAAAAGGTAGATCTGTAAACGGCTGTAAAGTAGTTCCGCCTGTCAGATGTGACAGGCGGAACTACAGCTTTTCAAAAGAGTCTCGAAGATAAGTTGGTGTACAAATCTGTGATTTGACAACGCGAACTTATGCGTTAAGCTGTTCGCGCCGCGCACGGCGCGAAGGGGTCAGATCGTCATTTGCCGCGGCGTGAACGCGGCAAATGACACCTCTCAGACTACGAAGTGTGCGAATTGTCCGCCAACGGCGGACAATGTGTGCGCGCAGTAGTCTGCAATCCTTCTGTCAAAAAAACGGCGCAGCCGTTTTTTGACAGTCTCAAGTTCCGCCTGTCAGATTTGACAGGCGGAACTTTTCGCGTCTTATCGGGGCAGCAGACGCCGCAGCTCCGGCGGCAGCGGCGCGGTCAGGTGCAGCATCGTGCCCGTCAGCGGATGCCGCAGCCACAGCTCGCAGGCGTGCAGCGCCACCCGGCGGGGCAGGGCGGGATCCTCCGTGCCGTAGAGCCAGTCGCCCAGCAGCGGGTGGCCGATGGCGGCACAGTGGAGCCGCAGCTGGTGGGTGCGCCCGGTCAGCGGCCGCAGCCGCAGCAGGGCGACGTCGTTGTTGTGGGATACCACCCGGTAGGCGCTGGCGGCGTGCTGCCCGTGGGGATCGATCTGCCGCTTCAGCACCGAGTTCTCCGCCCGTCCGATGGGCAGCCGGATCACGCCCTCGGCCGGCTCCGGCACGCCCCGGCACAGCCCCACGTACTCCCGGCGGAAATCGTCGGTGTGCAGGATGGCCATGCACCGCTGGTGCATATAGCCGCATTTTGCCACCGTCATCACGCCGCTGACGCCCCGATCCAGCCGGTTCACCGGATGGAAGGGCGTGCCGCCCAGATAGTGGGCCACGGCGCCGGCCATCGTGACGGTTTCCTCCGTCAGTGCGGAGGAGTGGACGGCGAGGCCCGCGGGCTTGTTGAGGATCAGCAGATACTCGTCCTCGTAGAGAACGTCCAGCGGCAGGGGCGTGGGGGCGATGTGGGGGCTCAGCGTGCCGTCGTCGGTCACGTCGGCTGCCACGCGGTCACCTGCCCGCAGGCGGCGATCCACCGGCGCTGCGGCGCCGTTCACGGTCAGCGCGCCGCGCCATTTCAGGCTTTTGAGCAGGGAAGAGGACAGCAGCCAGCGGCCGCGCAGGAACGCTTTCAGCGTTTTTCCGTCCCACGGCCCGTCCACAACGGCGGTCAGGATCTGGGGCATGGCTTCGCCTCCTTTTTTTGCAGCATGGAAGGAGCGTGCCCGTCGGGGCACGCTCCCAGGTGTTACCGCTCTTCGCGGAAGTAGCTCAGACCCAGCGAAGCCGGGGGCTGATCCTCCCGTTTTTTACGCATGGATACGATGATCAGCACGATCAGTGTGACCACGTAGGGCAGCATCTTGTACAGCTCCTTGACCTCCATATGGGTGCCGGTGGGGATGTAGAGGTACAGGATGTACAGTCCGCCGAAGAGGATGGACGCCAGTATGCTGACGTTGGGGCGCCAGATGGTGAAGATCACCAGCGCGATGGCCAGCCAGCCCCGGTCGCCGAAGGCGTTGTTGGACCACACGCCGCAGGCATAGTCCATCACGTAGTACAGTCCGCCCAGCCCGGCGATCATGCTGCCGATGCAGGTGGAAAGGTACTTGTGCCGCGTCACGTTGATGCCGGCTGCGTCGGCGGTGGCGGGATTTTCCCCCACAGCCCGCAGATGAAGCCCCGCCCGGGTGTGGTTCAGGAAATACGAGGCCAGCAGCGCGATCAGGATGGCCAGATAGGCCAGGAACCCGTAGTTGAGGAACGCCGTACCGAACCAGCCAAGATCGCCGGCAAAGGGCAGCTTTTTGGTGAAGAAGGAGCTGGTGGCGGTCAGTGCCACGGAGGGCACGTCGCTGCCGGCCAGCTTAATCAGCGACCCGCCGAAGAAGTTGCCGAAGCCCACGCCGAAGGTGGTCATGGCCAGACCGGTCACGTTCTGGTTGGCTCGCAGAGTCACTGTCAAAAAGCAGTAGAGAAGCCCCATCAGCAGCGAGCCCAGCAGCGCGCAGCACAGGGGGATCGCAACGGCAAGGACGCCGTTGAGCGCGCCGGCGGCAGACTGCTCGTAGAAGAAGGAGCCGATCACGCCGGAGATGGCGCCCACGTACATCACGCCGGGGATGCCCAGATTCAGATTGCCGGATTTTTCCG
>JAFTBL010000035.1 GCA_017455225.1 Oscillospiraceae bacterium | reverse complement strand
CCCAGCATATCAAAAAGCGCGTCATATAGAGGGCGCAGGTAGGGGTCGACCTTGCTTTGCAGGTCGCCGGGCAGAAAGCCCAGCCGCTCGCCTGCCTCCACCGCCGGTCGGGTGAGAATGATGCGGTTGACCTGCTTGTCCCGGAAGGCGGCCACCGCCGCCGCCACCGCCAGATACGTCTTGCCCGTACCGGCGGGGCCCACGCCGATGGTGACGCTCTGCTTCAAAATGGCGTCCACGTACTGCTTCTGCCCGATGGTCTTGGGCTTGACGGGGCGGCCCTTGGAGGTGATGCAGATCACGTCCTGCGTCAGCTCGCTGATCCGCTCCGCCTGTCCCGAGCGTACCAGCCCGATCACGTAGCGCACGTGCTGCTCTGTAATGGTCTCCCCCTTGCCGGTCAGCGTCAGCAGTGCCTCCACCGCCTTGTGAGCCAGCATGGTATCCTCCGGTTCGCCGGAGATGACGATCTCACCGCCCCGGTTGACGATGGACACGCCGAACTCCGCCTCCAGCAGGCGGATATTCTCATCGAAGGAGCCAAACAGGTTGATGGCCTCCTCCATTCGCTCGATGCCGATGCGCTGTTCCATTCGGGCGCACCTCCTTTATCCTCTCGTTCAATCTCCCTCCAGCGGCACGCTGACGCCGATCTGCTCCACGCACTCGGCCTTCAGCGTGACCAGCAGGTATGTCCCCCGCTGCGCGGAGGCAAAGTGGGTCTGCTCCACCGTGGCGTCCGGCGCCAGCAGCTCCTGCAGGGCAGCAAGTAAAAGAGCTTCCCCCTCCTGCCGGGCAAGCTCCGGCGCGCGCCGGACAGGCGCGGTTTCGTACCGCGTCAGCCGGTCCTTCACCAGCGTCAGCGGCAGGCGAAAGCCGCCGGGCAGGATCCACGGCTGAACCTGTACTATTTTATCACAATCCGGTGGGGTTACGCTACCCTTTCCCGCAATTTTTATGCGGCGGGCGCCTATATCCAGCCACCAATCCGTCTCCTCCTGCACCGCCTCGCCCTTTTCCGTGATCTCCAGCGGCACCAGCACCGACAGCTCATGCCACGTACGTGCCCAGATCCGGCCCATGCCGTGGATCAGCCGCACCTTGCCTCCGCCGCCCTCCCGGACGCCGGAGATCAGCAGCTGCCCCCGCACCACGGTGGCGCCGGCCGCCACCTCCGCCCGGCCCTCCAGCGCCTCTACCCGGATCACCAGCCCGTCGCCGGAGGCCACCACGTTGCTGCGCGCCTTGGGCACCACGATCTCCGGCGGGCGCCGGCGCTCTACCACCTGCACGTGTGCTACGCAGCCCCTGACGTTCACGGCCAGCCAGGAGATATCCGGTACCTCCAGCAGAATGTGGTTGCGCAGCCGCTCCTGATCCAGCGCCATGCCCAGCGACCCCACCTTGACGCCCTGCCGCTCCAGCGCGCGCAGGATTTCCTCTGTCGGAACGGCGCCGTTGCCCTCTATCTCAAAGTCCCAGATGAAAAGGTTGCTGCAAAGCAGCAACCCCAAAAACACCGCTGCCGCCGCCAAAAGCACGTATCGCCGCCGCAAAAGACCCCACAACAGCGGGGCGCCCCGCGGCCACACCCGGCGGAGGGTGGCGTCCGCGTCGGCGGCGGCACGGCGGAGGGTCGCCTCTCCGGCTCTGGTGGTGTGAAACGTGAATTGGATGCCCGACTGCCACTGCACGTCCCAAAACGGCACGCCGTGGGCGGAACACAGATTCACGATGCGCTCGGGATAGGCGCTCTCCACCGACAAAAGCACGTCGCCCAAGAGATAATTAGCCGCCTTTTTGTACACGCTCTCCCTCCTATCCCACCAGCTCCACGGCGGTGATGACCCCGCCGATGCGCAGCTCCGTGTCCGTCATGGCCAACAGCTGCAGCCCCCGCCCGCTGACGCGGATCACCACTGCGCCGCCGTTGATCTCCACCAGCTCCGTGCTGTAGGACAGCACGCCCCGGTGCTGCGCCATATAGAGCTGGCGGTTGCCGGACAACTCCACCGTGGGCAGATCGGGAGCGATGCCGCCGGGCAGATCCAGCCGGTCCATGGCGCTCCATTCCGCCGACGCCCAGCGCTTTCTCCGTTCCATGCCACCACGTCCTTTCACCTTAAACCCTATGCCGCCGGCGGCAAAATCTTGCCTGTCCCACATGGCGGAGACAGCGGGCGCATAGAGTAAGACGAGGTGACTGGGTTGAAACGATGGATCGCGGCGGCAGGCGCCGCCGGAATGATGTTTCTGCTGCTGTGGCAGCGGGGCGATGCCGCCGAGGCGGTACGCGACGCACTGCAGATGTGCGCCGCCACGGTGATCCCGGCGCTGTTCCCCTTTTTTGTGGCGTCCTCCCTGTTCGTAGGGATCGGGGCGGCACAGCTGTGCGGGCAGGCGCTGCGTCCGGTGCTGGGCCGCGCACTGGGCTGCTCCGGCGCGGCCGTGTCCGCCTTCGTGCTGGGCGCGCTGGGGGGCTACCCCTCCGGCGCCCGGGCGGTGGGAGAACTGGCGGCGAGCGGGTATCTGCGGCGGGAGGAGGCCCGGCGGGCGCTGGCATATTGCAGCAACTGCGGCCCCGCCTTCGTGCTGGGCGTTTGCGGCAGCCGCTTTCACGCGCCGCAGGCGCCGTGGTGCCTGCTGGCGATCCATCTGCTGGCGGCGGTAGCGACGGCCCAATTCTTCCGCGGCAAAACGCGCGGCGACGCGCTCCCTGACGCACCGTCGCCGTCTCTTGCCCGGGCAGCGGTGCAGTCGGTCACCGGCGGCACGGCTGCCATGCTGTCGGTGTGCGCCTTCGTGGTGACGTTTCAGGTGGGGCTGCGATTGCTGTTCGGCAACGCGCCCATCCCGGCGTCGGCAGCCGGCTTCTTCGAGCTGACCGGCGGCATGCTGCGCCTGACGGACGACCGGGCAGGCTTCATCACCGCTGCCGCGCTGATCGGATGGGGCGGCGTGTGCGTCCACTGTCAGACCGCCGCGGTGCTGAACGGCACCGGACTGTCCCTGCGCTATTACCTGCCGGGCAAGGCACTGCAGGCCGCCCTGTCGGCGCTGATGGCGCTGGCAGTCTCACCGTGGCTCTTTTAAAACGAAACGGGCGCACCCTTTTTGGGTG
>JAFTBL010000034.1 GCA_017455225.1 Oscillospiraceae bacterium | reverse complement strand
CAGGCTATGTACTACTTCGTGTCCGGCTTCACCTCCAAGGTGGCCGGCACCGAGATCGGCATCACAGAGCCCGTGCCCACCTTCTCCACCTGCTTCGGCGAGCCCTTCCTGCCGCTGGATCCCTCCGTCTATGCCGCCATGCTGGCAGAGAAGGTGGAGAAGGCCGGCGCCAAGGTGTATCTGGTCAATACCGGCTGGAACGGCACAGGCAAGCGCATGAAGCTGGCATACACCCGCGCCATGGTCACCGCCGCCCTGACCGGTGAGATCGAGAAGAGCCAGTTCGTCACCGACCCCACCTTCGGCGTGGAGGTGCCCACCAGCATCGAGGGTGTGCCCAGCGAGCTGCTGATCCCCGCCAACACGTGGGAGGACAAGGCCGCCTATGAGGCCAGCTGCAAGAAGCTGGCCGGCAGCTTCGTGGAGAACTTCAAGAAGTACACCCACATGAGCGCCGAGGTCGTGGCCGCCGGCCCCAAGGCCTGAATACGCGTATAGACAACGGCACGCCGGAGGAGATGTACTCTTCCGGCGTGCCTGCGTACAAAGGAGGAGCTATGATCGAGCTGAAGCTGCTGGTGGAGGAGATCGACTACGAGTCGCTGTCGGACACGCTGGTGCCGCTGCTGGTCGGCAGCATGAAGGGCAGCGGCATCCTGGGGGACGTGCTGGCCGGCAATTCGGATCTGGCGGCCTCCATGGCCCGCTCGCTGCTGCGGCGGATGTCTGAGGAAAAGAAGAACGAGCTGCTGCTCCAACTGCTGGAGAAAAACAACGCCAAGGTGCTGGAAGCACTGGAGCGCGAGGCGGCCAAGGCCGGTGTGAAGCTGAAGCTGGCCGGCCTGAGTGCCCAGATACGATAAAAAGCATCCCATGCCGCGGGGAACACCCGGCATGGGATGCTCTTTATTTTTTCAGCGTACGCACCAGATGCGCGATCAAAAAACCGATACAGCAGCCGATGGCGGTGGTGCCAATCAGCAGGAAGGCCAGCTTCGTCATATAGACCGCGCGGAGGTTGGAAAGCAGCTCGCACGCCACATAGACGGCAAGACTTGCGGCAATGCCGACCCGCCGCACTTTTTCGCTGCGCGCGGTCAGACCGATCACAAGGGCGAGCGCAAGGCCGATCAGCAAAAGAATGACGCTGTCTGAAGAAAACAATTCGTCAAAAATGGGGAAAAACTTCATATGCAGGGCCTCCAATCCGCCGCCCGGTCATGCCTTCAGCGCTTTGACCGCCTTTTCCAGCGCATCCAACTGCTCCTGTGTGGTGGCCCAGCTGGCGGCAAAGCGGACGCCGGAATGGGTCTCATCCACCCGCTCCCAGTATTCATAGCCAAAATCACGGCCGAGAACGGCCAGCTCGTCGTCCGGCAGAATGGGGTACTGCTGATTGGTGGGGGAGTCGAACAGCAGGGGATAGCCGGCATTCACGAAGATATCGCGGATCTTCACCGCCATCTCGTTGGCGTGGCGGGCAATGCGGAAATAGAGGTCGTCCGTGAAAAGCGATTCAAACTGCACGCCCAGCAGTCGCCCCTTGGCCATCATGGCACCCCGCTGCTTCTGCAGGGGACGGAAGTCACGCTTGAGAGCGTCGTTCATAATGACCACCGCCTCGCCGAACAGCGCGCCGATCTTGGTGCCGCCGATGTAGAACACGTCGCACAGCCGCGCCAGCTCCGGCAGCGTCACGTCGCACGCGTCGGAGGTGAGTCCGTACCCCAACCGGGCGCCGTCGATGAAGAGATACAGCCCCCGTGCCCGGCAGGTGTCGTACATGGCCTGCAGCTCCGCCTTGCTGTACAGGGTGCCGCCCTCGGTGGGGTAGGAGATATAGACCATGCCGGGATAGACGATGTGCTCCACGCTTTCGTCGTTGCGGTGCCAGTTCACATAGTCCGCCACCTGCGCGGCGGTGATCTTGCCATTTTCGGCAGGCAGGGCGATGACCTTGTGGCCGGTGGACTCGATGGCGCCCGCCTCGTGGCAGTTGATGTGCCCGCTGGCGGCGGAGAGCACGCCCTGATAGGGCCGCAGCGCCGCGGCGATCACCGTGGTGTTGGTCTGGGTGCCGCCGACGAGAAAATGCACGTCCGCCTCCGGCGCGCGGCACACCTCGCGGATCCGCTCCCGGGCGGCGGCGCAGTATTCGTCGCACCCGTAGCCCACGGTCTGCACCATGTTGGTCTCCACCAGACGGCGCAGCACCTCCGGGTGCGCGCCCTCCAGATAGTCGCTGTTGAAATAGATCATACCGCTTGCTCCTTTCGCCCCGCAGGGCTTTGTGATTTTCAGGCCTCCTCTTGCAACGGGCACGAACTTTTGGTACAATACACACGGAAGCGAGGGGAAAACCATGAGTCGAAAAGCGCAAAAGCTGCTGTACGGTTTTCTGCTGGTGCTGTTTGCCGCGGTGTTCGTTTACTCCGCCTATCGCCTCATCGCCTACTATTCGGCCAAGCACGAGAGCGACCGCGTGGTGGCGGAGGCACAGCGATACGTCAGCCGTCCCGAGGGCACAGGGCTTGACAAGGAGGAGGAAAAGGAACGGCTGGTGGTGGATTTTGACCAGCTGAAGGCCATAAACGAGGACGTGGTGGGCTGGCTGTACTGCGCCGGCACCCATATCAACTATCCCGTGGTGCAGGCCGCCGACAACGAGTATTACCTGTACCGTCTGGTGGACGGAACGCGGAACGAGAACGGCTCGCTGTTTCTCGATTACCGCAGTCCCGACGATTTTTCCGGCATCAACAACATCATTTACGGCCACCATATGCGCTCCGGCGCCATGCTGGCTGACCTGACGAAGTATAAGACCCAGAGCTTTTATGACGAGCACCCCAGCATGTATCTGGCCACGCCTCAGCAGCATTACCGGCTGGATCTGTTCGCCGGCTGCGTGGTGTCGGGGGCCGACAGCATCTATATGGGCAACGTGACCCAGGACATCCTGCAGCGCTGCTTCAACTACTCCACCTTCCGCTCGCAGTTCGACGCGGTGCCGGAGGGACGGGTGCTGACGCTGTCCACCTGTTCCTACGAGTACGAGGAGGCGCGCTACGTGGTGATGGGCGTGCTGGTGCCTCTGGAGGAGGATTGAACTGAAAGGAAAACGCCCCGTACCGCCGGTACGGGACGTTTTTTATTCGTCCAGCTTTTGATCCAGCGCATTCAGCGAGTCCAGTATTTTTGCAAAACCGGACAGATCCACCTCACCCAGAGAACGGCGGGCGCCTTCGATCTGCTCCTGCACCTGCCGGTGGATGGCGAACAGCTGCTCCTGCTGCGACTGGAACCAATCACGCTGGGCCCCTGTCAGCTCATGGAGCTGCGCAATGGCCTGCGCCCGGAATTCCTCCGTGCGGCGGTGGGCGGAGATCTCGATCTCAGCGATGTGATCCTTCATTTTGCGGTATTCCTCCGCGTCGGCGCGCAAGGCTTCGTTTTCCTCGACCAGCGCCTCGGCGCGGTGGGACAGCTCGTCCGCCTTGAGCCGCAGCTCCTCGAACTTCTCGGCGGCGGCGCTGTTGCGCCGGGCCTCGCTCTGCAGCATTTCCTGCCGGGTGGCCAGTGCGTCCCTCTCCTGCCGCAGCGCGTCCAGCTCAGCGCGCAGTTTCTCCAGCGCCTCCCGGTGCTCCTGCGCGGTCTTTTCAATATAGGAGATCACATCCTCCCGGTCGAAGCCGCCAAACAAACGGGTCTTAAAGCTCGCTCCCATATCCAATCCCTCCGAACGTCTCTTTTTTTGTATGTTATCATAGTTTTATGCATTTTACAAGGTGAAAGAAAAAAATCGCAAAAAGGGGAAAATTCCTCTTGCATTTTCGCAGGGAATGTGATAACATAATCAAGCTGTCGATCAGACATGCGCCGTTAGCTCAGCTGGATAGAGCGTCTGGCTACGGACCAGAAGGCCGGGGGTTCGAATCCCTCACGGCGTGCCAAGAAAGGCGCCACCCACGGGGTGACGCCTTTCTTGTACCCGCGCTGCGGTGCGGTCGATTTGAACAAGAGGGGAGGGGCTTATCACCAAGCCCGCCCCATGCCGGTTTGAACCGATTCTTTAAAACAGGAGGAACCACTATGTCATTTCAAGGGATCAGACTTCGGTATTTCGCCATCGTGCTGGCGCTGATCGCCATCGCCGCCGGCGTCTATACCACGTTTTTCCAGTCCCGCGGGTTTGAGAAGACCACCGCCACCATCGTTTCGATCGAGGAGATCCCCAACGATCTGCCGGACGAGGGACCCGATCACAAGGTCACGGTGGAATACACGGTGGACGGCACGAAGTACCGGGAGGAGCTGGACGTTTACAGCGGGACCTTCAAGGAGGGAAAGACGGTCACCGTGCTGTATGATCCCGCCGATCCCTCTGTCATCCACGGCAGCGTCGGCTATGGGATCTACATTCTGGTGGTCGGCGTGGTGATGCTGGCTGTGACCATTTTCTCCATCGTCAAAGGCCGCCGCTCACTCAACAAACTGAAGGAAACGGAAAGCATTGGCACGGAGGCGACCTATCCCCCTGTCGCCATGGGCGAGGAAAGGGAGTTGTACTTCCTGACGGATCAGGGAACGCCGAAATACGGCCATCGCATCGAGGACGCCGGACGCAGTGTGCTCTTTGAGGCAAAGATGACCAAGTTTACCCTGCTTTCTCCCTTCGGATTCGACTTCATTGACCACGTTTCCGGTGTGACCAAGGCCCATCTGGTGGGACACGAGGAGACGTCGGAGCGGGGCTCGCTGCTGCTGGACAACCACTATACCTTCAAGTTTGACGGCGAGGACATCTGGAAGCATCTCAAGCGCAACGGCATCCGGGTGGAGTCCAGCCTCGGCGGCGGCAGCGGCAAACTGGTGGGCGTCAACTACATGATCTACCGTAACGACGTGATTCTTGCCAGGGTGGAGAGCACCGGCCGTTACGTTCACGAGGAGGACGCCGAGTCTCACGGCAAGCTGGGAAGCGCCATCCCCGTGCAGGGCTTTTACCGCATCTGGACGGGTGCGGAGGATCTGGAGCTGCTGTTCATCACGCTCATGGCCTTTGCCCGCAGCGGCGCCAGCGCCGACAACGGCGGCAACTACAAGACGCTGCTCAACACGGTGAAAAACGGCTGATCGCCGATGCGGAAGAAACGCCGCCCTCCGGGGCGGCGTGAGACTGTCAAAAAACGGCTATGCCTTTTTTTGACAAAAGGCTTGCAGCCTACTACGCGCACTCATTGTCTGCCTTTGGCGGACAATTCGCACACTTCGTAGTCTGAGAGGTGTAATTTCTGACGCGCATGTCGTCAGAAATTACGATAAAATATCTTCCGCCGCTGCGGCGGCGGAACAGCTAACCCATAAGTTCGCGTTGCCAAATCACAGAGTTGAACGCTTACTTATCTGCGAGGCTTTTTGACGCGCTGACGCCGCCCTCCGGGGCGGCGTTTTTGTCCCAATATTACAAACATTTTTTGATAAATTGTCTGCAGATCCTGCAGCTCGCCCTTGCAAACAGACTGCAGCGGTGTTATGATATCTCCTGCGAAAGGGGGCGGGGACAGTTGGAGACCTTCTTGTTGATCCTGGAGCTGGTGGGGTGCGTCTCCTTTGCCGTGTCCGGCGCCATGACGGGCATCCGCAAGGGGATGGACGTGTTCGGCGTGTGCATCATGGGCGTGACGGTGGCCTGCGGCGGCGGAGTGATCCGCGACCTGCTGCTGGGCAGCGTGCCGCCGACCATGTTCCGCGATCCGACCTATGCGCTGACGGCGGTGGTGACGGCGCTGATCCTTTTTTGGCCGGCGGTGCAAAAGCGCCTTGCCATGGCGGAGAACGTGTACCGTCTGGTCATGCTGGTGGCGGACGCCATCGGGCTTGGCGTGTTCACCGCAGTGGGCGTGGATGCGGCCATGGATTCCGGCCACGGCGACAACCTGTTTTTCGCCGTGTTTCTGGGCGTCATCACCGGCGTGGGCGGCGGTATCCTGCGGGATCTGCTGGCCAGCGAAACGCCCTACGTGTTCACCAAGCATATCTACGCCTGCGCCTCGCTGCTGGGCGCCCTGCTGTGCGCCACACTGCGGAGTGTGACGGGGGAGGGCTGGGCGCTGACCGTCTGCACGGTGACGGTGATCGCGGTGCGGCTGCTGGCCGCCCATTTCCGCTGGAGCCTGCCAAGGGCAAAGATCGAATAAAAAACGGGACTGCCGATCGGCAGTCCCGTTTTTTCACGGGCGATCCTCGATGGGAACATAGGAGGCATAGTGCATGGACGAGCGGTAGGCGGGCCGCATGATCCGTCCGCCGGTCAGCAGTTCCTCCAGCCGGTGGGCGCACCAGCCGGAGACGCGGGCGATGGCGAAAAGCGGCGTGAAGAGATCCTGCGGGATGTCCAGCATCTGGTACACAAGGCCGGAGTAAAGGTCTACGTTGGCGCAGATGGGCAGCGTGCGGTGGAAACGCTCCATCAAAAGCGGCGCGCCCAGCCGCTCCACCGACTCCAGCAGCTCCAGCTCGTCCAGATACCCTTTTTCCTCGGCCAGCGTCCGGGCGTATTTGCGGATGGCGACGGCCCGGGGGTCGCTGATGGTGTACACGGCGTGCCCCATGCCGTAGATCTTGCCGCTGCGGTCGCCGGCCTCGCCGTCCAGCAGCTTGACAAGATAATCCTGCATGGCGCCGTCGTCGTTGTCGGGCACGTTCGCCTTGATGTAGCCCAGCATCTCCATTACCTTGCTGTTGGCGCCGCCGTGCAGCGGCCCCTTCAGCGAGCCCACGGCCGCCGCAATGGCGCTGTAGGTGTCGGTGCCGGTAGAGGTCAGTGCGCGGCAGGCAAAGGTGGAGTTGTTGCCGCCGCCGTGCTCGGCATGGAGCATCAGCATCAAGTCCAGCAGCTTGGCCTCCTCGTCGGTATAGCTTTTGTCCGGGCGCAGCATCCGCAGGAAATTCTCCGCCACGGACAGCTTTTCGTCCGGATTATGGATGTACAGCGACTTGTGGTCGAAGACGTGGCGCTTGACGGCGTAGGCGTTTGCCACGATGCTGGGGAAGCAGCCGATCAGCTCGATGGACTGGCGCATCACATTCTCCAGCGACGTATCGTCCGGCTGCTCGTCGTAGGAGTAGAGCACCAGAACGCTGCGCTCCAGCTTGTTCATGATGTTGCGGGAGGGCGCCTTCAGGATCATGTCCTCAAAGAAGCCGTCCGGCAGCGACCGGGCGCCGGTGAGGATCTTGTTGAAGCGGCACAGCTGGTTGGCGTTGGGCAAATGCCCGAACAGCAGCAGGTAGGAGATCTCCTCGTAGCCGAAGGTGCCGCTTTTGTTGTGGTTGTCCGCCAGCTCCGTGGCGCTGATGCCGCGGTAATAGAGCTCGCCGGGGATGGCGACCTTCTCCATGTCCCGCATGAGGTATCCCTGCACGCTGCCGATCTGGGTAACGCCTGCCACCACGCCGGTGCCGTCGCTGTTCCGCAGGCCGCGCTTGACCGCGTCGCCCTCGTAATAATGCGGGTCGATGCGATAGGCGTCCTGCAACTCGCCGCAGAGCGTTTCCACGTATTGATTCAGTTCCAGCTTATCACGATACATCGGCTTCACACCCTCTCATTGGTTTGTAGGCTTAAGTATACATTGTTTTTCTTAAAAATGCAAGATATATTTACAGATTATGCAAAATAAAAGAAGAACATGCCGATATGTCCGTCAAAATTATGCATGATGTGAAATTAAATGATTAATTACTTGCATAATGAGAAAAACGCAGCGGGCAGGTCACACGACCTGCCCGCTGCCGTGCAGTTGCGCAGCTACAGCAGAAGAACGCCGGCCTTTTCACATGTTGCGGTGGTTTCAGCGTCCCAGATGCTGCTTTGCACCTCGCCGATGTGGCAGGTGCCGATCAAGAGCATGCAAAGCCGGGACTGGCCGATGCCGCCGCCTACGGTCAGCGGCAGCTGGCCGGCCAGCAGCATCTTGTGGAAGGGGAGGGAGGCGCGCTCCGTGCAGCCGCGGATCTCCAGCTGGCGCGCCATGGACTCCTCGTCCACGCGGATGCCCATGGAGGAGATCTCGAAGGCGTGCCCCAGCACGTCGTTCCACAGCAGGATGTCGCCGTTGAGCTGCCAGTCGTCGTAGTCCGGAGCGCGGCCGTCGTGGGGCTGGCCGGAACGCTTCAGCGCGCCGCCGATCTGCATGAGAAACACGGTGTGATGTTCCCGGCACACGGCATCCTCCCGCTGCTTGGGGGTCAAGTCCGGGTAGCGATCCTCCAGCTCCTGGGTGGTAACGAAATAGACCTCCCGGTCGATCACAGTGTGCAGACTGGGAAAGGCGATGCGCAGGGCGTCGTTGGTCTCGCACACGGCGCCGATGATGGCGCGCACCACCTGACGCAGATAGGCGACGTTCCGATCCTCGCGGCTGATGACCTTTTCCCAGTCCCACTGGTCCACATAGACAGAGTGGAGGTTATCCACCTCCTCGTCCCGGCGGATGGCGTCCATGTCGGTCACAAGACCCTTGCCCTCGTTGAACCCATAGCGCTTGAGGGCAAGGCGCTTCCACTTGGCCAGCGAGTGCACCACCTGCGCGTTGGCGCCCACGTCGGGGATGTCAAAGGAAACGGGGCGCTCCACGCCGTTGAGGTTGTCGTTGAGCCCGGAGCCTTCTTCCACAAACAGCGGGGCGGACACCCGGCGCAGATTCAGCGCATTGCAAAGGTTTGTCTGGAAATTGCTCTTGATGAACTCGATGGCACGCTGCATCTCGTACACGGACAGCGGCGTGCGATACCCTTCGGGGATCATGACTTTGCTCATGCCGTAAGCACCTCTTTCCTAAAAATATGGTGAAATTATAGGCACCTCTCGCAGAAAATGCAAGAGGGAAAATGTGCATATTTATACGAAATCATCTAAAAAATTTATGGAAAATAGACATAAAGCAGCCGATGCTGGTCCGGACTTGACTGAAAGCCGCTTTTCCCGTACACTATGAGCAGAATTCAGAACGGGGTGGAATATGAAAGAGATCAAGGCGGGCGCTCTGGCGGTGACCTATGTAGGGTGCTTCCTCGGCGCGGGATACGTGTCCGGACAGGAGCTGTGGCAGTTTTTCGGCGCTTTCGGCGTTTGGGGGTATGCCGGGTTTGCGCTGGCAGCGGTGTTGTTCGTGCTGTTCGGCGTTTTGCTGGTGCGGCTGACCCAGCTTTGCGGTTCCTCGGAGATGGACCGGGTGCTGATCCCGTGGGACGTGCCTTGGCTTCGCCGGGCCGTAGGCGGCGTGGCAGCGCTTTTCCTGCTGGGCGTGGTGGTGATCATGACCGCCGGGGTGGCGGCACTGGCCCGTCAGCTGTTCGGCGTGCCGGAGTGGATCGGCGGCGCGGTGGTCGCCGCCGTGGTGGCGCTGGTGGCCATTGCGGGCGTGGCGGGCATGGTGCGGGTGTTCTCCGCGCTGATACCGGTGCTGGTGGGCGCCACGCTGCTGTTTGCCGCGGCGGCGTTCCGCCGGTATGGGCTTGACGGCATCACACGCCTCACCGTTACCAATGAGAATCCGCTGATGCCCAACTGGTGGGTCGCCGCGCTGACCTACGTGGCGTACAACATGCTGGGCGCCATCGGCATCATGACGCCGGTGGCGCCGCTGGTAAAGCGGCGGCGGACGGTGTACGCCGGCATTGGGCTGGCGGGCGCCATGCTTCTGGGCGTGGCGCTGAGCGTGCTGGGCTCCATGGCGGCGTATCCCGCGTCGGTATCGGCGCAGCTTCCCATGGTGGCGCTGGGCACGGCGCTGAGCCCCGTGCTGGGGATCGTGTACGGCGTGCTGCTGCTGTTGAGCATGTTCTGCAACGCGCTGGCGTCGCTGGTGGCGCTGATGAACTACGTGGAGCAAAAGCATCCCCGGCTGCAGCAATACGAAAAGACGGCGCTGGCGGTGCTGGGTCTTTTGATCTGGCTGGGCAGTCTGGCGGGCTTCGGCGGACTGGTGGGCACGGTTTTCCCGGTGTTCGGCTACGTGAGCATCCTGCTGCTGGCGTTCATGATCGTCCATCTCATCCGGCTAAAGCGCACGGCGCTGTAAAACAAACAGTACGCCCCCGGTACAAGACGGTACCGGGGGCGCGTTTTCATTACTGCACCACGACCTCGCAGGGAATGTTGAAGATCTTCGCCACCTTCTGCAGCGTGTGGATATGGCGGCCTGCGGCGGCGGCCATATGATGGGTGGGGCCGGTCT
>JAFTBL010000033.1 GCA_017455225.1 Oscillospiraceae bacterium | reverse complement strand
CCATCATGGCGCCGCGGATCTCCGTGGCGTTGTAGCCGGCAGCGGCCTTCATGCAGTTGTCCATGATCTGCGCCGCCTGCTCGCGGCTCAGCGCGGCGGAAGCGTTATAGCCCTCGATGCCGCGGGTGAGGTGGAAGTAGGTGATCCACACCTCGTCCGTGCCCCAGCCCATGCCGGACAGGGCGCTGTGCAGGAACTGTGCGCCGGTGACCGTGTCGCCGGCAGGGATCGTATCGGTATAGCTCCAGTTATAGGGGTTGAACGGAGCGACGAAGAACGCCGCGTTGATCAGCGCGTTGGCTTCGTCCACGGTGATGGGATCCGTCCACGCCTTGGCGCTGCTGTCCATCAAGCCCAGATTGGTCATCAGCTCCGTGGCCTCGGGATAGGTCTGGCTGACGTTTTTGCTGACGATCAGCTCATAGGCCCGGGCGGTGAAGGTGACGCCGTTGAGAGGCAGCACCGCGCCCACAAACGCATAGGTGTCGTAGATCTCGATGGTGTTGGAGGCCAGGGACACCACGCCGCTCTCGTTGCCCGGCCACTTGCACAGATACGTGCCGGAGGCAGCGCCCTGCTCGGTGATCGTGCAGTTGAACATGCGCTCCATGTACGCGCCCAGCGCGCTCTCCAGCGCCGCTGTGTAGCCCACGGAGTTCATCAGCTCGTTCCACGTGACGTTTCCGCTCACCACGGCCAAAGGCGCGTCGGCATACACCGCCGTCAGCGCGCTGCCGTCAGCGGTCCTGACCCACTGATAGGACGGGCGCCCCATCTCGTCGGTGCTGACCTTGACGTAGTTCACGCCCATCATGACGCCGCGAACCTCAGAGCTGGAGGTGTAGTTGGGCTGCGCCTTCATGCAGTTCACCAGCAGCTGCGCCGCCTGCTCGCGGCTGAGCGATGCAGAGGCGTCATAGCCGGGGATGCCGCGGGTCAGGTGGAAGTAGGTCGTCCAGGACGCCGCGTCGGCGTTCCAGCCCACACCGCTGCTGTTGATGATGCTTTGCAGGAACGCAGCTCCGGTGACCGTTCCCTCGGGGATCGCCGTCGAGTACCCCCAGTTGTAGGGGTTGAACGGCGCGTCGAAAAAGGCCGTCTTGATGATGCTGTTGGCCTCCTCCGCAGTGATCGCCTCTGCCCACGTTTTCTCTGCGTTGTTCATGATGCCCAGATTGGTCAGAAGCTCCGTCGCTTCGGGATAGGCGGTACTGATGGACGCAGACTCCGCCTCGGCGACAGTCACCAGACGTCCGGCGGACATGAACAGTGACACTGCCATGACCAGCGCCAGCACCAGCGCAGCCGCTCTTTTCAGCTTTCTCATACTCTTGTTCCCCTTCCTGTAATTGATTTTATCGTGAATACCGTGGTATTTGCTTACGGATCATCCCTTTGCAGGTGCTCCTCCCGCACCTTGTTGGCAAGCGAGGCGGAGGCGAGATGGGTCACGGCCGCCCCGATGACGGTTTCATAGCCGAGAAGGATCAGAAGATTCCAGTACCCGGCGTTCGGATAGATCAGGTATACGCCCAAAATCGCCAGCGGGACAAAGTGGCTGCCCAGAAATACCAGCACGAAGGCGGGCAGCTCCATCAGCGTCAGCAGCACCGCATTGCGAAAATGCTGCATGGCGCGCAGATCGTAGGTGACCAGCAGCACGTAGTACACCTGCATGGCCAGCTGATACAGCACGCCTGCCACCGCCGCGGCGATCAGCAGTACCGAGGAAAGACGGTACGCGCTCCACAGCGCCAGCGGCAGCACCGCCGTGAAAAACGCCGGCAGCAGCGTCTGCTTCCAGTTGTCCCGCAGCCCTTTCCAAAAGGTGGGCCACACCTTGACGTATTCCTCCTGCGCCCAGTCGCGCATCAAAAGCGCCATGCCCGCCCGGGCCGGCCCCAGCAGCGTCAGCGCCGGCACCAGACCCAGCGTCCACAGATCCACGGCGGCGATGACACCGTCGCCGTTTTCCGCCTGCGCGGCGGAAACGACCTGCGGCAGGCAGATCATGCTCCACACGGCGGCGGGCAGCACAAAAAGGAGAAACAGCAGATTGACCGGGATGAGGGAAAAGAACTGGTCGGTCAGCACGCATTGAAACAGCTGCCGGCGATTGGCAGGCTCGCCGTGTCGGCGCCGCCAGTCGGCGCCTTCAAACATTCTCTGGGGAAACAGTCCCATGCCGCTTCTCGCCCTTCCTCCGCCGGAGCGTTACTTGCTCATGCGGTCGTAGACCATCTGCCAGACGGAGACCAACTGCCGCAATCCGACGCCGTTGATGCTGTTGACGTAGGTATCCCAGTCGGTTTCGATATCCGCAAGGCCGGTGACGAACTTGTCACGCCATTCAAACCAATAGGCGCTGACCTCGGAGTTCACCTCGTCCCGCAGAGCCGCCTCCTCGTTGTCAAACACGCTGACCTTGGGCACGGAGGCGTCGATCCACTTGCAGCGGCGGATCTTCTCGCACTCCACCAGATACCACTGGCGGGCGTCGATGGCGCACTCCTCCTTCGTCTGGATAAAGGGCAGGGAGATCTGACCCACGCCCAGATAGTAGGGATCCCACTGGCCGCCACGGCCGGTGGCGATCAGCACCACCTGCCCGTCCTCATTGAATTCCCAGGTCTCGCCCTCCTTGCCGTAGACCCGCGCCCACAGGATGGTGGGGTCGGCGTACAGCACGTCCAGCCAGCGGGCCGCCAGCTCCGGGTCGCTGCACTCGGCGGTGATGGAGGCGCCGGTGTTGCCGTAGGTCAGCGTGCGGGAGACGAAATAGCCCTCGTTCCCGTTCCACTTGGAGGCCAGAGGCAGACCCAGCGTGTAGTACTCGCCCATGGGGTCGTTCTGCCCGGCGGAGGTGAGCATGCCGTAGCTGACGGCAAAGCCGGAGTAGAACACGAAGCAGCCCACCCGGTCGTTGGCGATCTTCTCGCCCAGACTGTCGTCGTTCATGAAGCCGATCTCCGCGTCCAATATCCCGTCGTCATACAGCTTGTGCAGGTACGTCAGGTACTCCCGCATGTTCTCCGTGGTGTACTCGTCGAACACCGTGCCGCCCGCGTCCGCGTCAAAGGCGTCCCAGCCCTCGTACATCTCCAGATTGAACGCGTTCCCCAGCACCGACGTCAGGATCGACACCGTGGAGCTGGTCAGGATCACCTCGTCCGCGATCCCGTTGTGGTTCAGATCCCCAGCGTTTTTCATCTTGTAAAGAAGATCCGTGAACTCGTCCAGCGTGGTGGGCACCTCCGCCCCCAGCTCCTCCAGCCACAGCGTGTTGTAGAGGAACGTGATATGCCCTTCGGTGGGGTTCTGGATGTTGGGCAGAGCGTACACCTTCCCGTTGGGGTTGGTGATGTAGGACAGAAGGTCGATGCCGCACTGCTCCATATAGCTCTTGGTGTTGGTGAAGCAGCTGTCCCAATAGGGCATCAGGTCGATGAACACGCCGTTGTTGCCGGCGTTGGTGGTGGCACGGTTGTTGGTGGACATGACGATATCCGCCAGATCCATACCGGCGGAGAGGCGGGTGTTCAGCACCTCGCCGTAGCCCGACATGGGAGAGATCTCCCAGTCGATATGCACGTTGGTATACTCCTCCAGCATCTGCCAGAACCACAGGTCGTTGGACGGAGGCAGATAGCTGCTGTTGACCGCGTCATAGGTCATGACCGTCAGCGTCGTCTTTTCACTGCACAGGGGGCGGGGCGTCAGATCGCAGCGCCGGCCCTGCATCGCGGCGGCCAGCGTGGGATCTCCCCCGGAGGCGTTTTGGACAGCCTGATGCGCGGGGATGCGGACGTTGCCGCCCACGGCACCGCCGGCGCTGCCGCCGCCGCAGCCGGGCAGCGCCAAAAGCATTGCCAGCGCAAGCGCCAACAGGGCTATCCGTCTCATACCGTTTCCTCCTTCTCGCCCATGCCGCGCTATGACTTTACGGCGCCTACCATCAATCCCTTTTCCAGATTGCCGCTGATGAGGGGGTAGATCAGCATCATCGGGATCACCGACACCACGATCACCGCGTACTTCAGCTGCAGCGAGGACAGCAGCACCTCCGCGCTGATGGCGCCGCCTACCGTGGTGCCCGCCACGCTGTCCAGCGAGTTCTGGATGACCACGCTTTTGATATACAGCGCCAGAGGCTGCAGCTTCTTATCGCTGATATAGATCATGGCGCTGAAGTAGCTGTTCCAATGGCCCACGGCGTAATACAGCGCCAGCACGCCCAAAATGGGCTTGGACAGCGGCAGCACCAGCTGGCCGAAGATGCGGAACTCGGAGGCGCCGTCGATGCGGGCGCTCTCCACGATCTCCTCCGGCAGCGACTGGAAATAGGTGCGCGCCACGATGATATACCATGCGCTGGTGAGGCCGGGCAGGATGATCGACCAGCGCGTGTTGTACAAATTCAGGAACTTTGCCACCACGATGTAGGTGGGGATCAGACCGCCGCCGAAAAACATGGTGACCATGATGAACTTCATGAAGATATTGCGGTAGCGGAACTCACGCCGGGACAGCGGATAGCCCGCCAGACACGTGGTGATCACGCCCAGAGCGGTGCCCACCACCGTGTACCACAGGGTGTTGCCGTAATACGTCCAGATGGACTCGTCCGCCAGCACCTTCTTGATCGCCGTCAGGTCAAAGCCCTTGGGCAGCAGGAATACCTGCCCCCGCGCCGCGGCGATGGGGTCGCTGATGGACATGCTGAAAATATAGATCAGCGGATACAGCGTGATGGTGACCACGCAAATGATAAAGAGAGCGATGAACAGACTGAACACCCGGTCGCCCGCCGTTTTCTTGTACTTCATCCTGCGCCTCCCCGCCTTAAAACAGCGACGTTTCCGACATCTTTCGGGACAGGCGGTTGGCAAGCAGCACCAACCCCAGATTCACCACGGACGTGAACAGGTCGATGGCGGCGGCGTAGCTCATGCGCCCGTCGCCGAAAGCGGCGCGGTAGGCGTAGGTGCCGAACACGTCCGCCGTTTCATAGGTCACTGCGTTGTACATCAGCAGGATCTTGCCGGTGCCGCTGGCCATCATGCTGCCGAACCGGAGGATCAGGCAGATCAGGATGGTGGGCATGATGCAGGGCAGGGTGATCTTGAAGATGTTTTTGAAGCGGGTGCTGCCGTCGATGGCGGCCGCCTCGTAAAGCGTGGGGTCGATGCCGGCGATGGCGGCGGTATACACCACCGCGCCGTAGCCGCAGCCCTGCCAGATGCCGGAGCCGATGTACAGCGTGCGGAACCAGCGGGGATTGCCTAAAAAGCGGACGCGGCTGCCGCCCAGCGCCTCGATGATATTATTGATGACGCCGTCGTCGATGGAGAGAAAGTTGTTCATGATGGCCACGATGACCACGATGGAGATGAACCACGGCAGCAGGCTCACGTTGGCGGTGAACCGCCGCATCCGCCGCGAGCGCACCTCGTTGAGCAGCAGCGCAAAGATCACGCTGAGGGGAAACGCCACGATCAGCTCCTCGATGTTCAGAAGCAGCGTGTTGCGCAGCAGGCGGGGGAACATGTGGCTGTTCACCAGCTGCTTGAACCACTGCAGCCCTACCCACTCCACGTCGCCGCTGAGGAAGGGCGTGCCCACCTTGTAGTTCTGGAACGCCATGGTGATGCCGAACATGGGGAAGTAACAGAAAATGATGAAAAACACCGTGGGGATGATCATCATGGCCAAAAACTGCCAGTTGCGGCGCAGGTGCGTGAGAACCGTGCCCCGGGGCTGCCCGGTACCTGCCTCCGCTTGCATTTTCTTTTTCATATCGGCCTGCCTCCCCTCTCGCGCGATTCCCGTCCTTCGGCTGCGCCTTGTCCGAATATTCGGATATCAAATCATTTTCTGCGGAATATTGTACTATTATAGTGGTATTCCGTCAACAAAATATGGCTATATTTAACAAATCCGGATCACTATTCCGCTTTATCCATCACGTGGATATAGCGGGGCAGCGTGCCCTCCTGCCCGTAGTGGGGCTGAGGCGCCTCGGTATCGTTACGGACGCGGTCGCGGTCTTCCTTCTTGCGGAAGTCCGGGATGTCCAGCTGTACGCTGTTATTCAGCGCGCTGCGCCAGCCCAGGATCCCCACGGCGGACAGCGCCACGGCGCGGTAGACGTTCATGAACGGCTGGCGCTTGTGCAGCAGATCCTGCACGAAATTGTAGGTAACGAAGAAGTCGCTGCCGCCGTGACCGGCGCCCTCCGCCTTCTTGTCCAGTTCCGTTTCCGCAGGCGTGTACACGTTCTCGGTGTTGTAGCCGCTGTCCTTTTTCAGCGCCCACGGGTTGATGGACAGGCGCACCTTGGGATCGCCGCCGCGGACGCTTTCGATATTGCCGCCCTCGCAGCTGATGCGGTACCAGTTGCCCATGGAGCCGAACATATTATCGCCGCCCACGCGGAAGATCACGCCCTGCTCCATCTCCAGCAGCAGGATGCCGCCCCTGTCGTAGGGCTCGCCGGGTTGCTTGCCCGCCTGCCGGGCGGCGGCGCAGTTGGCGGTGACCTTGCCGATCACCTTCTTGGGCATCAGGCCGGTGGCCGTCATCAGCGGCGCCAGAGAATGGGTGCAGTAATAGGTGTTGGGCAGGCCGTTGCGCCAGTGGGTGGGCTCCGGCATGATGGACTGGTGCTCCTCCTCGCTCATGGGATGCACATACTCGCCCTCGGCAAACAGGACGCTGCCGACTACGCCGGTCTGATACAGGTGGGTGATCTCGCGGCAGGCGCGGAAGAAGGGGTAGTTCTCCGCCAGCGCGTAAGTCCTGCCGGTCTCCTCCACCGCCTCCACCAGCTCTACGCACTCCCGCAGCGTGTAGGCGGCGGTGGTCTCGCTGAGCACGTCCACACCGGATCGCATGGCGCGGATGGCAAAGGGCGTGTGCTCGTTGAAATAGTTGCCCAGCACCACGGCGTCGATCCCGCTGGCGATCAGCTCGTCAAAATCCTTGCAGATCTTCACGTCCGCAGGGCAGTGAGGCAGCGCCTCCTGGATCCGCTTTTCATCCTTATCGCAGATGGCAACGACCTCCGCCTCGTCGATCTTGGCCAGCGCCTTGATAAACGCCAGACCGCGCCACGTCCCGAATACGCCGAACCGCAGTTTTTCCATAACTTTCCCCTACCTTATATTCCTTAGTTTTGCCCCTCCGCCGCGCCGGTTTTTCCCTCTGGGCGAGCGGCGGGTGCAGGCCCGATCGAAGTTGTATCCCAACTTGTCCGAATAAGTTCGATTTGAATATACCACGCCGCGCCGGTTTTGTCAATAGGTCTGTGGACAGAATGTACAATCTGCCCGATTTTCCCCTTTGCTCCTTGGACATTTTAACAACTCGGCGCCGCGAAAAATTTCATTTCCCTGTTGACAAAGCGGCGGGGAATGTGTATGCTAAAGGTGAACTTATTCGAACAAGCTCCCCTGCCCTGCCGCACGGGGAGCCGGAAAAGAAAACCGGAGGGATGCGCATGAAGAAGATCCGCGTCGGATATCTGCCGTTCTATATCAAGCTGTATGACGACAACGGGCAGGACAGGACGCCGCTGACCGACCACATGGAAAAGCTGATCGACCTGCTGCGCCGGCAGGGGCTGGACGTGATCCCGGCGGAGGAGCTGTGCCGCGTGAAGGAGGAGTTTGACCGGGCGGTGGCCCGGTTCAACGAGCTGGACGTGGACGCGGTGATCACCCAGCATCTGGCCTACTCTCCCTCTCTGGAGTCCATTGAGGCGCTGCTGCGGCTGAAGGCGCCCATCATCGTGTTCGACACCACGCCGGACTATCAGCTGCTGGCCGTGGCGGACAGCAAAAACTGCATCGACAACGACCACGGCATCCACGGCGTGCAGGATATGTGCTGCATGCTGCAGAAAAACCACAGGCCCTATTATATATGTGCCGGGCACGCCTTCCACAGCGACGTGGTCAGCCGTGTGGCGGGCATGTGCCGGGCCGCCGCCGCCAAAAAAGCCTTCCAGCACGCGCGGATCGGCTCGGTGGGCGGCTCCTTCATCGGCATGGGCGATTTTCTGATCGACGAGGAACGCTACCGCAGGGAGATCGGCCCCACCGTGCATTACATGACGCCGGAGATCAGCCGGGAATATCTGGCGCAGGTCACGGAGGCGGAGGTGGACGCGGAGATCGCCGCCGACCGGGCGCGCTGCCGCATGGAGATCGACAACGAGGAGAACTACCGCGCCGCCACCCGCAGCGGGCTGGCCGTGCGGAAATGGATGGAGGCCGAGCAGCTGAACTGCTGCACGGTGAACTTCCTGACGCTGGATCGGTGCGGCCTGCCCAAGATGCCCTTTGTGGAGTGCTGCAAGATCCTGGAGCGCGGCTTGGGCTACGCCGGCGAGGGCGACGTGCTGACGGCGGGTCTGGTGGGCGCGCTGGCCGCAGTGTATCCCGACACCACCTTTACCGAGATGTTCTGCCCGGACTGGGAGCGGGACGTGCTGCTGCTGAGCCACATGGGCGAGAGCAATCCCCGGCTGGCTCAGTGGAAGCCGCTGGTGGCCAGCATGCGCTTCCGCTACAACAGCTGCGGCGACACCGTGGGCATGTACAACTGCTATCGCCCCGGCAAGGTCGTCTTCGTCAATCTGGCGCCTATGGACGGGTGTTACCACCTGATCGTCACCGCCGGCGAGATGCTGGAGGAGGGACTGCAGGAGGGCGCCTATCGCAAAAACACGCAAGGCTGGTTCAAGCCCTGCAAGAAGCTGGACGCCTTTCTGGAGGAATTCTCCTATGCCGGCGGCACGCACCATTCCGCCATGGTCTACGGCGCCGACCCCGCCGAGATCTGCGCCTTCGGCCGCATGATGGGCTTCCGGGTCATTGAGATCTGCTGACCGACCGTACATTATTTGAGCAAGCATCCTGCTACAAAAACCGTGTGAGAAAGAAAGGGGAACGTTATGAAACACAACATCCACTCCCTGACCGCCCTGCTGCTGAGCGTCCTGATGGTGCTTTCCTTCGCAGCGGGCTGCGGCAGCAAGCCGGCCGACACCACCAAGCCCGACGACGGCGAAATTGACGTGCCCGGCATCATCATCCGCCCCGGCGATCCCACCGACGCCGTGCCGGAGCCGGTGCCTCAGGCTCCCGTCACCGCTTTTCCCGAGGCATTTGAGCTGCTGATCTATCTGGGCGGCATGACCCAGGAGGACGCCGACGCCTTTGCCGAGGACATGACCGGCGCGCAGGCCGCCAAGGCGCTGACCGCGCTGGGCGCCTCCCCCGCCATCTCCTCCTCCGCCGCCACCGTTACCGGCGCGCAGCTGCTGGGCGAGGTCATGAAGCTGCTGGGCTACCAGATCTCCGGCGAGTCGGAGATGCTGGCCAAGGCGGCACAGCTGTGCCTGACGCGCGGCTTTTACAAGTTCGACGCCGCCGCGCCGCTGTCTGTGGAGCAGGGCGCCAACATTCTGCTGAGCGCGCTGCAGAGCTATAAGGTGGATGAGAGCGGTCTGTCCACCGGCGAAAAGCTGGGCGCCTCCAAGGGCGTGGAGCACGTGGTGCTCACCGAATACGACGAGCCCTTCAACCGCCCCGGCAGCAAGTGGGTATCCACCTCCGACGGCAGCGACGTGACCGGCGAGTACACCGCCGTGCCTCTGGCGGTATTCGGCACCACCACCTCCTGGTGCGACATTCTGGTGGCGCTGGGCTTCGCGCTGGACGATCCCGCCAACGAGCAGTACATTCCCAAATACTTCCGTAACTGCGACGACGGCAGCCAGCTGACGGAGCGGTTCTGGAAGGCCCATAACGGCGAGAACGGCCACGGCACCTGCCAGACCGACTATACCGGCGGACAGGACGCCCTGATGGAGATCTACGAGGTAGCCGACTACGAGTATCGCCGGGTGGTGATGAACACCTATCTGGGCGTCAGCGACGTGTACGGCCTGACGGTTTACGGCTTTGACAAAGCGGAGTTCGGTCCCTATACCGAGGAGACCCGTCCCGCTTACGGCTTCTGGGTCTGCCACCATTACTGGAACGCCTACGGGCTTGGCAGCGGCTATGAGGTGATGGAGCCCGCCACCGTGATCCACGGGACGCTGACCGAGGGCACCGCCGACACCACCACCATCGACGGCGTGGAGTACACCAACGGCCAGTCCTTCAGCTACGGCAAGCGGCTGACCGTGGCGCCCGGCAACGTGGGGCAGCAATACTACTTCCTGCTGGATCGCTACGGATTTGTGATCGGCTGCTCCGAAACGGAGACGCCCGCCGAGTAAAGACCATGCCAAATGCGCCGGAGCCGGAAGGATCCGGCGCATTTGTACAAACAAAACTACAATGGTAAGAGGTGTTGCATCATGGCATACAGACACTTGGCCTACGAGGACGTGAAGGCCTTTTGCATCAAGGTCTTTCAGGGCTACGGCTTTTCCCCGGAGGAGAGCCGGCAGATCACCGACGTGCTGCTGGAGGCGGATCTTTCCGGCATCGAATCCCACGGCATCCAGCGCCTGACGCGCTACCACTACGAGATGCTCTCCGGCTTTGTCAAGATCGACAGCAAGCCGGAGATCGTACAGGAGACCCCCATCAGCGCCCTGCTGGACGGACACGACGGCATGGGCCAGCTGATCGGCGTGCAGGCCATGCAGCTGGCCATCGAGAAGGCCAGGCGCTGCGGCTTCGGCATCGTTACCGTGCGGGACGCCAACCACTACGGCATCGCCGGATACTACGCCAACATGGCGGTCAAGGAGCACATGATCGGCATCTGCATGACCAACACCGAGTCCATCATGGTGCCCACCTTCGGCAGCGAGCCGGTGCTGGGCACCGACCCCATCGCCTTCGCCATGCCGGCCCAGCCCGTTCCCTTCTCCTTTGACGCCGCCACCACCGTGGTGCCCCGGGGCAAGCTGGAGGTATACGCCAAACGGGGCAACGGTCTGCCGGACGGCTGGGCGCTGGATGAAACGGGGCGCCCCAGCACCGATTCAGACCGGGTGCTGCAGAATATCATCGCCAAATCCGGCGGCGGCATCCTGCCGCTGGGCGGCGCCGGCGAGCTGACCAGCGGCTACAAGGGCTACGGCTTCGCCATGATCTGCGAGATCATGACCGGCATCCTGGCCATGGGCTGCACCTCCAACCACGTCAACCGCACGCCGGGGCGGGTCAACACCGCCCAGTGCTTCATCGCGCTGGATTACGGCATGTTCGGCGACAAGGCGGAGATCGAGCGCCGGATGTCCGTTTTCCTGCAGGAGATCCGGGACTCCCGAAAGGCCGAGGGCCACAGCCGTATCTATATCCACGGCGAAAAGGAGCAGGAAAACCACGCCAAGGTACTGCGGGAGGGCATTCCCGTGAACGAGAAAACCTACAGCGAAATGGTCAGGATCGGCGAGTACACCGGCGCGTCCGATCTGCTGCCCGACTATCTGGATTGAGGAGGCAACCACCCCATGAAAAACGCCGCTGACATGATCTTCAGCACCGGCATCCTGCCGGTATTGAACGTAAAGCACATGGAAAATGTGGACCCGCTGGCGCAGATCCTGCGCAAGACCGGGATCCGCTCCATCGAGCTGCTGTTCCGCAACGAGAACGCCGCGAAGATCCTGAGCGCCATGAAGACCCGGCACCCGGAGCTGGCGGTGGGCGCGGGCACCATCATGACCATCCCGCAGGCGCAGGCGGCCATCGACGCCGGCGCCGACTACATCGTCTGCCCCGGCTATGACCAGCGTCTGGTGGACTGGTGCTGTAAGCGGGAGATCCTGATCGTCCCCGGCTGCCCCAACGCCTCCGATCTGCAGCTGGCCTACGCCTCCGGACTGCGCGTGGCCAAGTTCTTCCCCGCCGAGCAGCTGGGCGGTCTGGGCGCCGTGAAGCTGCTGTCAGGCGCGTTTTCCGGCATGAAATTCATTGTCACCGGCGGCATCTCCATGGACTCGCTGTCCTCCTATCTCCGCTCGCCGGTGATCGCCGCCTGCGGCGGGAGCTTTCTCGCCCCCGCCGCCGATCTGGACAGCGGGAACTACGAGCACATCGAGGCCCTGTGCACTCAGGCGGTGGAGCTGTCCATGGGCTTTTCCGTGGCCCACGTGGGCATCAACGCGCCGGATGAGGCGGGCGCGCTGGACACGGCACAGCGGCTGAGCGACCTGTTCGCCGTTGCGCCGGCGATGAAAAACCGCTCCGTCTTTGCCGGCACGCTGGCCGAATGCATGAAGGGCACCGGCCGCGGCGTGCACGGCCACATCGCCATCCGCACCAACTCGGTGGAGAGGGCCGTGGCGTTTTTGCGGGAGCGGGGCGCCACCTTTGACATGGACACCGCCGGATACGACGGCAGCGGGCGGCTGAAATTCGTCTATCTCAATCAGGAGATCGGCGGCTTCGCCCTGCATCTGACGCTTTGAAATGCGGCGCTATCCCACTAAATGACAGGAGGTATCCCATGAAAACCACCGTATGCTTCGGCGATTTGATGCTGAGCCTGACGCCCCCCGGCTACTACCGTTTCATCCAGTCCGACACCGTGCAGATGTTCTTCACCGGCGCGGAGTCCAATGTGGCGGCCTCGCTGGCGCAGTTCGGCATGGCCACCCAGTTCGTCACCCGTCTGCCCGCCCACGCCATCGGCGAGGCGGCGGAGGCGTCGCTGCGCAAATACAACATCGGCACGGCCTTCATTCAAAAGGGCGGAGACCGCATCGGCGTCATTTACACCGAGCGGGGCGCCTCTCAGCGTCCCTCCGCCGTGATCTACGACCGGGCCAACTCCTCCTTCTCCACCTCCCCCGAGGGTTGCTACGACTGGGACGCCATCTTTGCCGGCGCCGACTGGTTCCACACCACCGGCATCACCCCGGCGCTGAGCGACGGACTGGCCGCGATCACGCTGGAGGCCTGCCGCAAAGCCAAGGAAGCGGGGCTGACCGTAAGCTGCGATCTCAATTACCGCAAGAAGCTGTGGACCACCGAAAAGGCGGGCCGGGTGATGCGGCAGATCCTGCCCTACGTGGACGTGCTGATCGCCAACGAGGAGGACGCCGAAAAGGTGCTGGGCATGAAGGCCGGCGCCACCGACGTGACCCGGGGCGAGCTGGAGCACGCGGGCTACGTGGACGTGGCGCGGCAGATCCACGGCGAGTTCGGCATCCCCTATATCGCCACCACGCTGCGCAAAAGCCTTTCCGCCTCCGACAACGACTGGTCGGCCATGCTCTGGCACGACGGCAAAGCCTATTTCTCCAAGACCTACTCCATCCACATCGTCAACCGGGTGGGCGGCGGCGACAGCTTTTCAGGCGGGTTGATCTATGGCTTCAAGCAGGGGCTTTCCCTGCAGGACACGCTGGAATTCGCCACCGCGGCCTCCTGCCTCAAGCACAGCATCGAGCAGGACTACAACCTTGTCAGTGCCGAGCAGGTGCTCACCCTGATGAACGGCGACGGCTCCGGCCGCGTGCAGCGATAAGGAGGCGGATCCTATCAACACCTATGATTTCCTCTGCCGCCCGGATGAGCTTCCGCTGGAGCATCTTGTCACGGACGGCGGCTTCTGCGGCATCTTCCGCCGCATCGGCTGCGTGGGCGACAGCCTTGCCTCCGGGGAGTTTGAAGCGGTGGGGCCCAACGGCGAAACCACCTATCACGATATGTTCGACTATTCCTGGGGGCAGTTTCTGGCGCGGATGGCGGGCTGTACCGCGCTGAATTTCTCCCGGGGCGGTATGACCGCCCGGGAATACTGGGAGAGCTTTGCCGCGGAGAACGGGTTCTGGGACGGGGACAAGGCGTGCCAGGCGTATATCGTGGCGCTGGGCGTGAACGATCTTCTCAACGAGCATATAGCGCCGGGCGACGCGGACAACGACGTGGATCCGGACGACGAGACACGCAACGCCAAAACCTTCGCCGGATACTACGGCGCCATTCTGACGCGGCTGCAGCGCATCAGCCCCGGCGCCCGCTTTTTCCTGATGACCATGCCCCGCAACGACCGGGAAACCGAGGAGGGGCTGCGGATGAAGGAGATCCACACTGCGCTGCTGCACCGGTTTGCCCAGCGGTTCCCCCGCACCTACGTGCTGGATTTCTTCCGCTACTGCCCCATCTATGACGACGCATTCTTCAACGCGTTCTACATGGGCGGGCATCTGAATCCCTGCGGCTATCTGCTGACGGCAAAAATGATCGCCTCCTACATCGACTACCTGATCCGGCAGGATCCGGCGTCGTTCCGGGACGTAGGCTTCATCGGCACCGGGCTGCACGCCGCGCCCTGACGGAGATCACAGAGAAAAAAAGGACGCTTCCGATCCACTGACCGGAAGCGTCCCCTTTTTGTTTTTTACTCTCCGATGACCATGACCTGCACCGTT
>JAFTBL010000032.1 GCA_017455225.1 Oscillospiraceae bacterium | reverse complement strand
CACCGTCTCCGTGACGCTGGACGACACCAGCACCTGGACGTTGACGGGCGACAGCTATGTGACCGAGTTCAACGGTGATGCGGCCAACGTGATCGCCAACGGCTACACGCTGTATGTAAACGGCGTGGCGCTGACGGGGACGAAGTAAAGCGCATAAAAGGCAGAGGCTTTCACAGCCCGCCCTGCCATCGACCACACCGACAGCTTGCGGCGCAAATGGGGAGAGCATGCTCTCCCCATTTCAGCCTGTCAAAAAACGGCTCCGCTGTTTTTTGACAGGCTCAGAAAGCGGAAAGAGTGACCTCTTTCCGCTTTCTGTATTTCCCGGGGGATTTCCTGCTGCCTCTCGTCAAAGGCGGCGGGCTGCGGTCCGGCGCTTTGCCGTCACCCCTCACCGCAGCTTGCCGTAGTCACTGTCGGACACCGGCTCCAGCCACTCGTTGCTGGTCTCTTCGCCGGCCACCTCGATGGCCAGATGGGCGAACCAGCTGTCCGGGGCCGCGCCGTGCCAGTGCTTCACCTCGGCGGGGATGTTGACCACCGTGCCCGGCGTCATCTCCACCGCCTCCTTGCCCCACTCCTGGTAGTAGCCTCTGCCGCCCACGCACAGCAGCATCTGCCCGCCGCCTCGCCTGGCGTGGTGGACGTGCCAGTTATTGCGGCAGCCCGGCTCGAAGGTGACGTTGAAGATGGAGACCTGCTCTGTGGACACAGGGGCCAGATAGCTCTGCCCCACAAAGAACTGCCCATAGGGGTTGGGCTCCCCAATGGGGAAGAAGATGGTGCGCTGGAACTGCTCCTTGTCCGTCAGCGCCGGGGCGTCCTCGTGCCACACCTCCTTTGCCAGGCGGAACACCGCCCAGCCCTTGGGCCAGCCCACGTACATGGTGGCGTGGGTGATGATGGCGGCGATCTCCTCCTTTGTCACTCCGTGGGCCTTGGCGTTTTGCAGGTGATAGGTGAGGGAGGCGTCGGTGATGCCGGAGGCCATCAGGGCCACCACCGTGACGATGCACTTGGTCTTTACGTCGATGGCGGTCTCGTTCCACACCTGGCCGAACAGCACGTCGTCGTTGAGGCGGGCAAAGGTGGGGGCGAATTCGCCCAACTGCTCCCGGCCTGCCGTCTGTACGATTTTTTCGCTCATGTATACGTTCTCCTTTACATTGTATTGTCCCTCACCCCGGCAGCCGCAGCGGGCGACCGCAGGCGAGATCATAAACGGTTAGATACGATAACTTATCCCGCCTCCCCCATGGCAGCACGCTGCGTTTCCGTCGCGGCGGTGCAGAGGCAGACACCGAACGGGAAGGAGGGAGCGATCAAAAAGCGACCCCGGCGCCCCTCACCGGGGCTTGACCACAATCAGCCTGACCTCCAGCATGTCCAGCATGGCGTCCAGCCGCAGTACGCCGTCCTCGGCGGCCACCGTATATTTGTTGATGGCCGGGACGGACCGGGCGGCCAGGGTGTCCAGCTCCGGGCCGTCATTCAGCGCCATGGCGCCCATGGCGAGCCATTGGTCAAAGGCGCTGCCGGAGGAGCGGTTGATCACCGTTTCGGTGACGATATAGTCCCCCGGCTTCATGTCGCTGATGTGGAGGTGCACGTCCAGAAGCTGCTCCGGGGAGAAGGGCGT
>JAFTBL010000031.1 GCA_017455225.1 Oscillospiraceae bacterium | reverse complement strand
TTCACATTTGGCCTTGTAATTTTCCGCCGTATCCTTGCGGACGCTGACGCGAATGAACGTGTAGGTCTTGTCCTTGTATCGCTGGCGCACGGCGGTGCTGGTGTTGGTCTAGCGCTGCCCCTTGTGGGCTTGGTAGTAGGCCGCCTGGTATTCCCTGCGGTCTTTCCTGTTGTTTTCGGCTATTGACTTTTCCCCCCTTCTGTTGTATATTTGACACAAGAGCGGTGCAACCTCCTTTCTATGGCGGTCAGCCCGTTGAAGTTAGTGGGTTTTCAAAACATGAAAACCGTCACCCGGCACGGTGGCGGTTTTCGCATTTCCGCGTCACAATGGAAATCGTGACCGCGCGCGTTCCGATGTGGAACGTGAACGTGAAACGCATCGCATCACCCCCTTTCGGGTGGCTTTGCTGACCGCCATAGAAAGAAGGCTGCACCGCAGCCGTTTGAAAGAACGATAAGACAGGCGCGACCGTTGCGGTCGCGCCTGTTTTGCCGTTTTGATACAATGCGCTCTCCTTACCCCTCCGCCAGTTCCACACCGCCGAAGGGCCGCACGGACAGCACGTGGCAGCTTCCCGCACCCAGCACCGCCTCCATCCCGGCGCGGAACGCATCCATCCGGCCGTTGGGCACAAAGGCCTGTATCGTGCCGGCAAAGCCGCCGCCGTGGATGCGGCAGGCGCCCTCGCCGCCAAGCAGCCTTCGCGCCAGCGCCAGCGCCAGAGCCACCTCCTGGTGCTCCGTGGCCCCGGCGGGGATCACGTTCTGCAGCCGCAGCTGGGAGGAGTCGCCGGACTGGTTTACATAACGCAAAAACGCCGGGAAGTCGCCTCGCCGCAGCGCGGCCACCTCCTGTTCCACCAAGCGGTTGTCGTCATATACGTGCATGGCTCGCAGCACCGCCCGGTCGCCCACCGCGTCCCGCAGGGCGGGCAAGTTTACATAAAATTCATCCTCCGGCACCTCCCGCAGCACGGTCTTGCCGAACCAGCGGCACACCCGCCCCAGCTCGGCTGGGATGGCGGCGTACTCGTGGGTCAGGTTTTCATGCCCGGCGCCGGTGTCGATGATGCACAGGGTGTGGCCGCAGCGGGAGAAGTCGAAGTCCACCGGCTCCACCGCCGGGGCGGCGGGGTCGGCAAAGTCGATGGCCACGCAGCCTCCCACGGAGGAGGCAGTCTGATCCATCAGCCCGCAGGGCTTGCCGAAATACTCGTTTTCCGCCTGCTGGGCGACCTTGGCGATCTCCACCGGGGTCAGTCCCACAGAGAACAGGGCGTTCATGGCTGTGCCCAGCAGTACCTCGAAGGCGGCGGAGCTGGACAGCCCGCTGCCGGGCAGCACTGTGGATATCACGTAGGCGTCGAAGCCGGACAGGGCGGCGCCCCGGGCGGCCAGCCCGGCGGCTACGCCCCGGATCAGCGCGGCGGAGGTGTTGCGCTCCTCCGGCCGGGGGGTCAGCTCCTCCAGCGAGATCTCCAGCAGGGGATAGCCCTCCGACAGCAGCCGGATCGTCCGGCTGCCGTTGAGCGCCACGGCGGCGCGGGTGTCCAGATCCACGGCGGCGGCCAGCACTCGCCCGCGCTGATGATCGGTGTGGTTGCCGCCGATCTCCGTGCGGCCGGGGGCGGAGAAATACCGCTCCGGCGCCCGGCCGAACTGCCGGGCAAATCCGTTTTTCAAGGCGTCCATGCTTCTATCCTTTCTCCGGACTCTCCCTCGTCCCGGCAGTCACGTCGTGGATCCATTTTCCGCCCCGCACCCGCCACAGGCACAGCGGCGTCTTCACGATGCTCTCGGCCTGAATGGCCAGTGCCACCGGCCAGAAGCCGCCGCCCGGCGTCAGCGCCAGCAGCGCCGTCAGCGGCAGCGCCACCAGCCATTGAGGCGCGATGTCCAGCGCCGTGGACCAGTGCACGTCGCCCCCGGCGCGCATCACGCCGGTGACGGCGCTGATGCAGTAGGCGTGCAGCGGCGTGGCGGCAAAGCTGCACACCGCCAGCGCCGTGGCGATCTCCGCCGTCTCGCCGTAGAGCTTGAACAGGGGAAACAGCACCGGCCGGAACAGCAGCGGCACCAGCGCCTGCGACAGCGCCGCCAGTCCCGCGCCCACCAGCGCCGTAAAGCGCAGCAGCTCCCGGCTCAGCTCCATCACCTCGTCCCGCCCGGCGCCCTGACCGATGGTCTTGCCCACCATCACGGCGGTGGAGGCGCCCAGTCCGAAGCATACCACCAGGAAAAGCCGTCCCAGATTGCCGGTGACGGAGTAGGCCGCCAGCATGGCCACGGAGCAGTCGGTGTAGCCCAGGATCACCGTCAGCAGTGAGTTGCCCAGTCCCCACAGCGCCTCGTTCAGCATCACCGGGGAGGCGTAGCGGATGAAGCGCCGGGTCATCTCCCACCCGGGGCGGAAGAAGGCTTTCGCCACCAGCGGCAGGTGCTTGCTTTTCACCGCCACAGCGGCGCAGATCAGAAATTCCGCCCCGCGGGCGAGCAGCGTGGCCAGCGCCGCGCCCTCGATGCCCAGTGCCGGCGCGCCGAACCGGCCGAAGATCAGCGCGTAGTTCAGCGCCGTGTTCAGCACCGTGGAAAGGCCGAACACCAGCATGCCGAACCGGGGCCGCTCGATGCTCCGCTGGGCGCTGACGTATACGCTGGAGAGCATGTTGAACACGTAGGAAAAGCCGATCAGGCGCAGATAGGGCGCGCCCAGCTCGCTCAAGGCATGCTCGTTGCTCAATAGATCCATCACCTGCACCGGCCACAGATAGAACGCCGCCGCCAGCACCGCCGTCAGCGCCGTTCCCAGCATGCACGCCACGCCCAGCGCCCGGCTGATGCTCTCCATGTCCCGCTTGCCCCAGTATTGGCTTGCCAGAATGCTCAGCCCGCTCTGCACGCCGAACACCAGCGACAAAAGGAGGAACACCGGCACGTTGGCGGCGGTCACGGCGGCCATGGCGTCGTTTCCCAGCTGGCTGACCATAAAGGTGTCGATCAGTCCCAGGGAAAAGGCGATCAGATTTTGCAGCACGATGGGCAGCGTCAGCTGCCACAGTCTGCGGTAAAAGGCGCCGTCGCGCCGAAGGAATCTTGGTCGCATATCTCTTTCTTTCCACTCACAGCATGGGGAAGCGCCGGGCCTGATGCTCACTCAGCGCCCGGTACAGCGCCTCCACGTCCTCTGCCGTGCTGTCCGGGCCGAAGCTGACGCGGAACGCCCCGGCGGCCTCCCGCTTGGAAAGCCCCATGGCGGCGATCACGTGGCTGGGCTTTCCCTTGTGGCAGGCGGAGCCTGCGCTGATGCAGATGCCCTGCGCCCCCAGATCGGTCACGATGTTGCCGCTGGGGTAGCCCGGCAGGGACAGGCACAGGATGTGGGGCGCCTCGCCCTGTCCCACCCGCATCATCCCCGGGATGGTCAGAAGCCGGGCAAGGCATTCCTCCTTCAGCGCCGCCATCCGGGCGCGCCACTCCTCACCGCGGCGCAGCCACAGCTCCGTCGCCGCGGCAAATCCGGCGATCTGCCCGGTGGCCTCGGTGCCGGAGCGCAGGCCCTCCTCCTGCCCGCCGCCGAAAAGGAGGGGACGCAGGTTTTTCAGCCGGGGCGAAACGTACAGCGCGCCGATGCCCTTGGGCCCGCCGAGCTTGTGGGCGGACAGACTCATCAGATCCACGCCCCACGATGCCGGCGTGCAGGGAACCTTCATAAAGCCCTGCACCGCGTCGCAGTGCAGCAGGGCGCCGCTTTTTTGCTCTTTCAGCAGCCGAGCTACCTCCTCCACGGGGAAGAGGCAGCCGGTCTCATTGTTCACCAGCATCATGCTCACCAGCACCGTGTCCTGTCGCAGCGCCCCGGCCACCTGCCCGGCGCTGACGTGGCCGGAGGAGTCCGGCCGCAGCCGGGTGATCTCGTACCCCTCCTGCTCCAGCGCGCGCAGCGGCTCCAGCACGGCGCTGTGCTCCACGGCGGTGGTGATGATGTGCCTGCCGGCGCGCCGTCCGTGCCATGCGGCGGCGCGGATGGCCCAGTTGTTGCTCTCCGTGCCGCAGGAGGTGAAATAGACCTGCCGGGGGTCGCAGCCCAGTCCCCGCGCCACGGTGGCCCGCGCCGCGGCCACCGCCTGCCGCACCGCCGCGGCGGCGCCGTATTGGGCGGAGGGATTGAAGAAGTCCTCCGTCAGCGCCGTATACACGGCGCGAGCCACCTCTTCCGGCACCGGCGTGGTGGCGGCATAGTCCAAATAGTGCAAAACGATCACCTCAGGGCACTGCAAATTCGTCGGGCGCGGGGCTTGCCACCGCCGCCCGGATACAGTATAATAAAGCAAACACATTATACAGAATCCGGCACGGAAGTGCAAGGAGTATTCCATGAAAGTCGCCATCTACACGCTGGGCTGCAAGGTCAACCAATACGAAACGCAGGCCATGGAGCGGGAGCTCACCCGCCGGGGCCATACGCTGGTGCCCTTTGACGGCGCGGCGGACGCCTACGTTATCAACACCTGCTCGGTGACCGCCGTCAGCGACAAGAAGTCCCGCCAGATGATCCGCCGCTGCCGCAAGCTCAATCCGTCGGCGGTGGTGGCGGGGTGCGGCTGCTACGTGCAGACCCACGCCGGCGAGGCCGCCGCGCTGGGGCTGGATCTCCTTGCCGGCACCGGCGGGCGCATGGCGTTTCTTGACCTGCTGGAGCAGGCGGCCCGGGACCGTCAGCCCCTGACCATGCTGGACGATCCCCTTTGCCGCCGGGACTTTGAGCGGCTGGGCGCCGGTGGGCTGGCCGGCCGCACCCGCGCCATGCTGAAGGTAGAGGACGGCTGCGCCAACTTCTGCTCCTACTGCATCATCCCCTATGCCCGCGGCCCCGTCCGCTCGCTGCCCATGGCGGCGGCGGTGGAGGAAACGCAGCGGCTGCGGCAGGAGGGCTACCGGGAGATCGTGCTCACCGGCATCGAGATCTCGTCCTACGGCCGGGATCTGCCGGGTCAGCCCACGCTGACGGATCTTACGGAGGCGGTGTGCGCCGCCGCCGGCGAGCTGCGGGTGCGGCTGGGGTCGCTGGAGCCCCGCACCGTGACGGAGGATTTCTGCCGCCGCCTGTCGGCGCTCCCCAACCTGTGCCCCCAGTTCCACCTGTCCCTCCAGAGCGGGTGCGACGAAACGCTGCGCCGCATGAACCGGCGCTACGATACCGCCCGCTATTTCCAGTCGGTGTCCCTTCTGCGGCAATACTTTGACGATCCCGCCGTCACCACCGATCTCATCACCGGCTTCCCGGGCGAAACGGAGGAGGAGTTTGCCGCCACGCTCTCGTTCATCCGCCGCTGCGGCTTTGCCGCCATGCACGTGTTCCCCTATTCGGTGCGCCCCGGCACCAAGGCCGCCGCCCTGCCCCAGCTCACCGCTGCGGTGAAGGACGAGCGCGCCCGCCGCGCCGCCGCCGTAGCCTCGGAGCTCCGGCGGGCGTATCTTCGCCGCTGGATCGGCAGAACGGTGCCGGTGC
This sequence comes from Oscillospiraceae bacterium, assembly GCA_017455225.1. The sequence goes on along the minus strand of JAFTBL010000031.1, from coordinate 247 downwards.
TCTTTGAGCAGGAGAAGGAGGGGTACAGTCTGGGTCACGCGCCCAATTATATGGAGGTCGCCGTCCCTGCGGGGGCGTATCACAACATGGTGCTGCCGGTGTCGCTCACCGGCGACGACGGCGAGAGATTTTTGGGAAAGGTCGTGGAGGGATGAGCCACTTTTTCGCCTATATCGCGCGGATGCGCTTTATCGACCGCTGGGCGCTGATGCGCAACCGCAGCCCGGAGAACGTGGAGGAGCACAGC
>JAFTBL010000030.1 GCA_017455225.1 Oscillospiraceae bacterium | reverse complement strand
TCCACTGATCGTCACCGCCGAACTGCATGTTGCAGCCGTAATGCTGGAAAAGATAGTAGAAGTCGTAGCTCTGCATGATCATGTAGTTGAACTCAAAGAAGCTGAGTCCTTTCTCCATGCGCTGCTTATAGCACTCGGCCCGCAGCATGTTGTTCACAGAGAAGCAGGCGCCCACCTCCCGCAGCAGCTCCACATAGTTCAGATCCAGCAGCCAGTCGGCGTTGTTCACCATCTGCGCCTTGCCGGGGCCGAACTCGATGAATTTCTCCATCTGACGGCGGAAGCACTCTGCATTGTGGTCGATATCCTCCCGGGTCAGCATCTTGCGCATGTCGGTGCGGCCGGAGGGGTCGCCGATCATGGTGGTGCCGCCGCCGATGAGGGCGATGGGCTTGTTGCCCGCCTGCTGCAGCCGCTTCATCAGCGTCAGCGCCATAAAGTGGCCGGCCGTCAGGCTGTCGGCGGTGCAGTCAAAGCCAATGTAGAACGTGGCCTTGCCGGCGTTCACCATGCTGCGGATCTCTTCCTCGTTGGTCACCTGCGCGATCAGACCGCGCTCCACCAGTTCTTCATAAATTCCCATGTCGTTTCTCCTTTTCTCTCATGCGGCAAGCAGCAAAAAACGCCCCCTGCCCGGTTGGGACAGAGGGCGATCGTCTGACCGCGGTACCACCTCGTCTTCGCCGCCCTCTCGCGAAAGGCGGCCTCGTCGGGTGCCGTGACGGCACCCCTGCGCTGTAACGGGCGCGCCCGGCACACCCCTACCGGCCTGCGCGGCGTTCGGGGGGCTGCTCCGGGATGTATTCACCGGGTGCGCCCTCTCCCCCTTCCAGCAAAACGGGGTCTCTCTCGGCAGGCACGCAGACGGCTACTTGTTCCCATCGTCGCAGTGGATATTGCCATGTACGGCTATTATACGGTGTTTTTCCGGCGCTGTCAACGCCCAATTCACGCCTGCAGCGTCGATTTATACGCCTCGGCGCCCTGCAGCAGCTCCTCGGCGCCGGAGAGCATCACCGCGGAGATATGGGCTCCGCCGGTGAGCCGCGCCAGCTCCTGCTGCCGCTGACGGCGATCCAGCCGGGTGACGTTTGTATAGGTGCGGCCGTTCCGCTCCCCTTTCTCCACGGAAAAATGGGTATCCGCCATGGCGGCCAGCTGAGGCAGATGGGTCACGCACAGCACCTGCTTTTCCCGGCTGATCCGCGCCATCTTCTCCGCCACGCGCTGGGCGGCGCGGCCGCTGACGCCGGTGTCCACCTCATCAAAGACCATGGTGGACACCTCGTCCTGCCCGCTCAGCACGTTTTTCATGGCCAGCATGATCCGCGCCAGCTCGCCGCCGGAGGCGATCTTGTGGATGGGCTTGAGCTCCTCGCCCACGTTGGCGGACATCAGAAACTGCACCTGATCCATGCCGCTCTCGTCCAGCGGGCGGGTCTGGAAATCCACGCTGAAGCGGATCTTCCCCATGTCCAGCTGGGAAAGCTCTGACAAAATGCGCTCGGAAAGCGTCTTTGCCGCCGCGTGCCGCGCCCCGGACAGCGCCCGGGCGGCGTCCTCCGCCTCCCGCTCCGCCGCGGCGCGTTCGTGCTGCAGCAGCGCCAGCGTGTCGTCCGCCTCCTCGATTTGGGACAGCTCCTTCCGGCAGCTTTCCAGATAGGCCAGCATGTCCGCCACCGTGGCGCCGTACTTTTTCTTCAGCCGGTATATGAGATCCAGCCGCCCCTCCACCTCGTCCAGCTCGTCCGGCGAGAAGGAAAAGCTCTCCCGCCGGTCACGCAGGGTGTCGGCCACGTCGTAAACCTCGCTGTATACATTTTCCAGCCGCTCCCACAGCGCGGCATAGCTCTCATCCAGCTGACGCACGCCGTGCAGGGCGTCCTGCGCCCGGCGCAAAAGCGTCAGCGCGCCGTCCGCCTCGTCGCCGTTCAGGGCGTAATCCGCCTCGGACACCGCGGAGATGAATTTTTCGCTGTTGCGCAAAAAGGCGCGGCGGGCGTTGAGCGCGTCCTCCTCGTCCTCCTGCAGTCCGGCCCGCTCCAGCTCGCCGATCTGATAGCGCAGGGTATCCATCCGGCGCGCCTTCTCCGCCTCGTCCATCTGCAGCTCGCGGATGCGCTGCAGCAGCTCCTTCAGCCGGGCGAATTTCTCCTGATACGCCGCCAGCGCCCCGTCGGTGCGCCCGAAGCTGTCCAGATATCGGATGTGCTGCTCCGGATCCAGCAGCTGCTGCCCGTCGTGCTGGCCGTGGATGTTCAAAAGGCGCATCCCCAGCGAGCGCAGCTGCCCCACGGTGGCGGGGCGGTCATTGATGCGGCATACGTTGCGCCCGTCGGCGTAGATCTCCCGCTGCAGCAGAAGCTCGCCGTTTTCGTCCCGTTCCCCGATGGAATCCGGCAGCCGGGAAAAGGCGGCGCTGACGAACGCCTTGTCGCTGCCGGTGCGGATCAGATCGCGGGAGGTGCGCTGACCCAACACGGCGCTGATGGCATCGATCACGATGGACTTGCCGGCGCCGGTCTCGCCGGTCAGCGCGTTGAAGCCCGGCTGAAACTCGATGTCCGCCTGCTCGATGATGGCAATATTCTCAATATGCAGCAGTTGCAGCATTTGAAATCCTCCGCCTCCGTTCAGCGCAGCTGTTCCTTCACCTGTTCGCAAAAATCCGCGGCGTTGATGCTCTCACGCATCACCAGCAGCACCGTGTCGTCACCGGCCAGCGTGCCCACGATGTCGGTGTGTCCCATGCCGTCCAGCGCGGCGCCGGCGGCGTTGGCAAGGCCGGGCATGGTCTTGATGACAACCAGATTCTGGGCGTGCTCCACCGAGAGAACGCTCTCGCGGAAAATGGTCTGCAGCTTGTCGGCAAAATTCAGCCGGGGTCTGCGGGAGGAGGGCGCGTAGCGATAGCTCCCCTGCCCGCTGGGCTCCTTGACAAGATGCAGCTCCTTGATATCCCGGGAGATCGTTGCCTGCGTGCATTTCACGCCCCGCTGCTGCAAAAGCTCCAGCAGCTGTTCCTGCGTCTCCACCAGTTGCTCGCCGATCAGCTCCAGGATCAGCGCCTGACGGTCATCCTTCATATTTTGCAGCCTCCATCGCCATTTTATTGTCCAGAATTTCGCAGAAGCTCTTCTTGCTCAGGCGCACCAGCTTGGTGCAGTATTTGGACTGCCGGATGCGGATGCGGTCGCCGTTGCGCAGTGAGAAAGCCTTGCTCCCGTCCACCGACAGGTAGACGAATTTGCGGTTGGCCTCCGCCGCCTCCACGGTGATCACATGCTCCGGTGAGAGGACGTAGGAGGCGGCGCGGGTGGAATGGGCGCAAATGGGGGTAATGAGCAGATTGTGAGCGGTAGGCTCCACGATGGGGCCGCCCGCCGCCATGGAATAACCGGTGGAGCCGGTGGGCGTGGATACAATGACGCCGTCGCCGGTGACGCGGGTCAAACGCCCCTCCTCTGTAAAGGTATCCAACCTTACAACCCTTGCGATAGAGCCTTTTGAGATAACTGCGTCGTTGAGTGCAATGTTGCTGTATGCCACCTTGTCGCCCCGCAGCACGCTGACGTCCAGCATCATGCGGGACTCCACCGTGTACTCCTTTTTCTGCAGCTCGCGCAGTCGCTCCAGCTCGTTGGGCTCCAGCTCTGACATAAAGCCGAGACTGCCCAGATTGATGCCCAGCACCGGCACGTCGTGCAGTGCCACAGTCTTTGCCAGATGCAGGATGGTGCCGTCGCCGCCGAAGGCGATCAGCAGGTCGGCCGAGCGGATCTCCCGATCCAATGGCTCCAGCGGCAGGGCGTCGTACTTTTCGCGCTCTTCCGGCTCAAAGGGCAGGCAGGTGACGGTCTTGCAGCCGATCTCCTCCAGAATGCGCTTGGCCTGCTGCGCCACGCGCAGATCTTTGTCCCGGTACGGGTTGGGACACAGGATGACCCTTTCCATAGTTGCCTCCGTTTCTATGCTTCCAGCGCCTAGTGGGACGCCTCCACCACCGCAGCGGTGTCCACCGCGGCGTCCGGCTCGTCCGATTTGCGCAGATAGCCCAGATATTC
>JAFTBL010000029.1 GCA_017455225.1 Oscillospiraceae bacterium | reverse complement strand
GGCGTTCAGTTTGCGCACGGTACCGTCCAGCGTGGTCAGCTCCTCACCCTCGTGGGCGCGGCGCACCACGATCCTGCCGCCCTTGACGTAGCGGTAGTCGAAGGCGTGCATGGGCTGGCCGTACTCCATCATCACGTAGTTGGTGATGTCCACGATGTTGTTGATGGGGCGCACGCCCATGGCGCGCAGCCGCTGGCGCATCCACTTGGGGGAGGGGGCGATCTTCACGCTGCGCACCATGCGGGCGGTGTAGCGGGGCACCAGATCGGCGTCCGGCGTCTCCACGTCCAGCAGATCGGACAGATCGCCCTCGGCGCCGCCCTTCACCGCCGGCTCGTGCAGACGCAGAGGCTTATCAAAGGTGGCCGCCGCCTCCCGGGCAAGGCCGATGACGCTCAGGCAGTCGGGGCGGTTGGGGGTGATCTCGAACTCCACCACGTGGTCGTCCAGCCCTGTCACGGTGCGGATGTCCTCGCCGGGGCGGCAGTCCTCGTGCAGGATGAAGATGCCGTCCGGGATGCAGTGGGGGAACTCTCGCTGCTCGGCGTGAAGGTCGCCGGGGGTGCAGACGGCGCCGGTCTTGGTGTTGTAGGCCACCAGATCCCCCTTGTGCAGGTTGGAGCAGGGGGTGGACACCGTGACCGTGCCGCTGCCGGTATCCAGCGCCACGGCGGGCTCATCCGTCACCCGGGCGCAGACCACCGGGCCGAACACCTTGTCACCGGGCTTGATATCCGCGCTGACGGAGGGCTTGGCGGGGTCGATGGGGTGATAGTCGTTCAACAATGCGGCGGGGATCACGGCGGCGTCGGGGAAATCCCGTTCGTCCAGCCCCAGCTCGGCAAGGCCGCACAGCATGCCGTCGGACAGCACGCCCCGCAGCTTGCCCCGCTCGATCTTTTTTCCGCCGGGCAGGGTGGATCCGTGCAGCGCCACGGGCACCAGATCGCCTGCGTGGACGTTCCACGCGCCGGTGACGATCTGTATGGGATCGCCGCGGCCCACATCCACCTGACAGACCCACATGTGGTCGGAGTCGGGATGCTTTTCCAGCGCCAGCACCTTGCCTGTTACCACGTTCTTGATCTCCTCGCCCAGAAAGCGGTACGTTTCCACCTTGGAGCCGGTCAGCGTCATCGCCTCGGAAAACTCTTTATCGCCGATCTCGTCCGCCGACACGCCGGGGACGAATTCATTCAACCAGTTACGGCTCAGATCCATTTTGTGATACCCCCTTAAAACTGTTCCAAAAAGCGCACGTCGTTTTCAAAGATCAGCCGCAGGTCGGCGATCTTGAACCGGCGCATGGCGGTGCGTTCCAGCCCGAAGCCGAAGGCCCAGCCGGACCATTCCTCCGGGTCAATGCCCGCCATCTCCAGCACGTGGGGGTGGATCATTCCGGCGCCCAGCAGCTCGATCCAGCCCTCGCCCTTGCAGGTGGGGCAGCCCGCGCCGCCGCACTTGTGGCACTGCACGTCCAGCTCGCAGCTGGGCTCGGTAAAGGGAAAGTGGTGGGGGCGGAAGCGGGTCTTGGTGCCCTTGCCGTACAGCTGCTCCACCACGGTGTTCAGCGTGCCCTTCAGGTCGGCCATGGTCACGTTTTTGTCGATCACCATGCCCTCCACCTGATGGAACATGGGGCTGTGGGTGGCGTCCACCTCGTCCTTGCGGTACACCCGCCCCGGCGCGATCATGCGGATGGGCAGGGGCAGCGTGTCCATGGCGCGCACCTGCATGGGACTGGTCTGGGAGCGCAGCATCACGCTGCTGTCCTCCTTGAAATAAAAAGTGGCGGACCAGTCGCGGGAGGGGTGCCCCTCGCCGGCGTTGAGCCGGTCGAAGTTCAGTTCCGCCAGCTCCACCTCCGGCCCGTCCAGCACGGTGAAGCCCATGCCGACGAAGATGTCCTTGATCTCGTCCAGCGCGATGTACATGGGGTGGCGGTGCCCCAGACGCACCGGCTTGCCCGGCACGGTCACGTCCAGCGCCTCGCTCTCCAGCTTCCGCTCCAGCGCAGCGCGCTGCAGCCGCTCCCGCGCCTCGTCGATGGCGCGCTCCATGGCGGCCCGGGCCTCGTTGGCCAGCTGCCCCATCTTGGGCCGCTCCTCCGGCGACAGGCCGCCCATCTGCTTCAAAACGGCGGTCAGTTCACCCTTCTTGCCCAGAAAACGCACCCGCACGCTTTCCAGCTCCTCCATGGCGCCGGCCTGCTCCACCGCACGCAGCGCGGCGGCGCGGATCTGTTCCAACTGCTGTTTCATACGTATTTCTCCATCCTTTCCGGATCGTTTTTTGCATTTGCGGGCACAAAAAAAGTCCCCCGCCCCGTATCACTGGGACGAAAGACGACGCTTCCGCGGTACCACCCGGCTTCGCCGCCACAAAGGACGGCGCGCTCTCCGACCCGGTAACGGAGGCCGGCCCCCGGCCGCGGCTTTCCCCGCGGCAGCTCCCGGGCGAACGCCGCGATCCGCCTTGCGCCGGCTTCCAGCCTGTGACCGGCGCTCTCTGCAAAGGGGTTTGCCCGCGGTACTTCCCGTTCATCGCTTTTGCAAAAGATATCCATTTATTTATAACACAGTTTTCCCCTCGATGCAAGGGGGAAAATCGGCGTCGTCAAAAAACCTCCGTCTGCAGAAAACCCGTCAGCAGGCGCACGTCGGGGCAGGGAAGGAGCGCCGCCGCCTTTTCCGCCGCCGCCCGGTAGCCCACGGGATCGTCCGCCGGCAGGGGCAGATGGCACACCGCCGTGTGCGCCGGACGCAGCGTCCGGGTCACGAATGCCCGCCCCCGGGGCAGGGTGAGCCACGGAAAGTCCAGCACCGCCACGTCCGTCTCGCCGCCGCGCAGCAGCGGCGTCAGCGCCGGCGAGGCCACCTCGCAGTCCGCCGGCAGCAGCACGGCGCGGCCTCCGGCGCGCAGCTCCACGCCGTAGTGGGGCACGT
>JAFTBL010000028.1 GCA_017455225.1 Oscillospiraceae bacterium | reverse complement strand
TCAGCCTGATAAAACTCCCGGAAGCGGCCCCGCTGGGCGCGCTCACCCCGGTAGACCTTGCCGATCTGATAGCGGCGGAAGGGGAAGGCCAGCTCGTTGTAGTGCAGGGCCACGTACTTGGCCAGCGGCACCGTCAGGTCAAACCGCAGGCTCAGGTCGGCGTCGCCTTTGGAAAAGCGGTAAATCTGCTTCTCCGTCTCGCCGCCGCCCTTGGCCAGCAGCACCTCGCTGGCCTCGATCAGCGGTGTGTCCAGCGGCGTAAAGCCGTAGAGCGCGTAGGTGTGCCGCAGCACATCCATGATGCGCTCCATCTGCTGCTGCTGTGCCGGCAGCAGCTCCATAAATCCGGACAGGGTCCGGGGCTTGATCCGTTCCATAGCTTGTTGCTCCCGTCAAACAGGTGTTATGCCAAGAAAGGCTTCGACTTGGGATTGACGATGTCGCGCCAATCCAGATCGCCCCGCTGCAGTCCCAGGATCAGCATTTCCGCGGTGGCGATGTTGGTGGCCAGCGGGATGTTGTTCCGGTCGCACAGATTGGCGATGTAAAGGGCGTCCTCGTGGGGCGATTTGGCGCTGGGGTCGCCGAAGCACAGCACCAGATCGATCTCGTTGTAGGCGATCCGGGCTGCGATCTGCTGTCCGCCGCCCCGGTCGAAGGACAAAAACCGATGCACCGTCAGCCCGGTCGCGTCTGCGATCAGCTGCCCGGTACCCGCCGTGGCGCATACGGTGTGCTGGGCAAGAATGCCGCAGTAAGCCGTGCAGAACTGCACCATCAGCTCCTTTCGGTTGTCATGAGCGGTAATTGCGATGTTCATATAAAAACAGACTCCTTTTCTGTCAGATCTTCATCAGTGGTACGCGCCGTCCGGTCAGCCGTCTTGCGATGTTCTCGTAGGCACGGGCGGCGTAGCTGTTGATCTCCCGCAGGGGCACGCCCCGGTTCAGGGCGTAGGGGAGATCCGGGTCCTCCGGTACCACGCCCAGCAGGGGCAGTCCGGCGGTGTCAATGGCGTCGTCGATGTTGGTGTGCAGGGCGCGCAGCATCTTCCGCTGCACCCGTCCCACCACCAGATGGATGCTGCCGGTGGGAAATCGCTGCAGCTCCATCACGGTGCGCTGCGCGTCCCGCAGCGCGGAGGGATCCGTGGTGGTCACCACCACCACGCTGTCGGCGTAGTCGGCCGCCAGACGGAAGCCGGGCCCCAGCCCGGCAGGGGCGTCAATCAGGCAAAAGTCACAGTTTTTACGGATAGTGTCGCACAGGGCACGCATCTGCTGTGGGGGCGGCGTTTGCCATTCCGGGCCTGCGGGCGCCGCCAGCAGGAGCAGGGAGGGGTAGAGGGGGTGGGGCACCGCCGCATCCTGCAGGGTGCACCGCCCCGCCGCCACGTCGGAAAAATCCATCACGGCGCGGTCACTCAGGCCCAGCGCCAGATCCAGATTGCGCAGGGGGAAGTCGCAGTCCATGCACAAAACGCGCCGCCCCAGCGCCGCCAGCGCCGGGCCCACGTTTGCCACGAAGGAGGTCTTACCGGTCCCCCCCTTGCCGGATACCACAGCAATGATCTTTCCCATGTGCACTCCTAACCGATGTAAAAATGATGGCCCGCGTCCCCCCAAGCCTTCCCCTTGAGGGGAAGGTGTCAGCCGTAAGGCTGACGGATGAGGTGTCCGCCCCCCAAGCCTTCCCCTTGAGGGGAAGGTGTCACGGCGAAGCCGTGACGGATGAGGTGTCAAATCTCCCGCAGGGTTTTCTCTTGCACACGCCCCTGTATCGCACCCCCGTAGGGGCAGACGCCTCTGCCCGCCTGGGCATTCCGTTGCTCCCCCCAAGCCTTCCCCTTGAGGGGAAGGTGGCCGAGCGAAGCGAGGTCGGATGAGGTGTCCCGCACCCGTCGGAAGCATCCCGCAGTTGGCGCATCGCCGGGCAAATCTCGCTCCAAGCCGCCCTTACAGCGGCCGCTTCTTGATCCGCGCAAACGCGCGGGGGAACTGATGCGGTGTAGGCCGCACCTTGTCGATGATGACCAGCCGGTGTACCACGTCCGTGGTGGGCACGGCATAGTCCCGGCACTCCCGCACTCGCCCGCCCAGTTGGGAGATGGCGCTTGCGGCGCCCTCAATCTCCTCGTCGGAGCCCACGGATTTCATGGCCAAAAACTGTCCGCCCACCGTCACCAGCGGCAGCGCCAGCTCGCACAGCACGTTCAGCGGCGCCACCGCGCGGGATACCGCCGTGTCGAACCGCTCCCGGTGCCCGGCGGCGAACTCCTCCGCCCGGGCGTGTACGGCGTCCGTCCGCTCCAGCGCCATCCGTTGGATGGCTTCCCGGAGAAAGTCGATCCGCTTTCCCAGACTGTCCAGCAGCGTCAGGTCAAAATCCGGCTCCACAATGCGCAGCGGCATGCCGGGAAATCCGGCGCCGGTGCCCACGTCCACCACCTGCCGGCCCCGCAGGTCTGCCATGGTCAGCAGTGCCGCCGAGTCCAGCAGATGCAGCGCGGCGAAATCGGCGCTGTCGGTGATGGCGGTCAGGTTCATCACCTTGTTCCGCTCCAGCACCAGCCGGGCAAATTCCTCCAGCCGGGGGGCGGCGCCAGTGGGCAAGCCCAGCTGCGCCAGACCCTCGGTCAGTTGCGCGATCATTCCTTCTGCGCCTTCAAAAGGTCGCGGATCTCGCCCAGCAGCTCCTCCGCGGTGGGGGCGGCAGGCGCCTCCTCGGCGGCGGCAGCGGCGGCAGCAGCCGCCTCGGCCTCTTTCTTCTTCTTGCTGGCGTTCATGCCCTTCACCAGCAGGAACATCACGAACGCGATGATGATGAAATCAAGGATCACGGCGATCAGGCTGCCGAAGTTCACAGCCACCTCTGCCGTTTCGGTGGCCTCGTCCGCGGCCTTCAGCACCCATTTCCACTGGGTGAAATCCACCCCGCCGGTGATCATGGAGATCAGCGGCATGATGATGTCGCTCACCAGCGACGTGGTGATCTTGCCGAACGCGCCGCCGATGACCACGCCGATGGCCATGTCGAGCACGTTGCCCCGCATGGCAAATTCCTTGAATTCTCCGAAAAACTTCTTCATTTTTCTGCCTCCTTTAAACACTATTTGTATAATTGGAACAAAATATTACGAGCCGCAATCACTTTTTGGGGATCAACCGCTCATAGCCGCCCATATAGGGGCGCAGCGCTTCCGGTACCAGCACGGAGCCGTCCGGCTGCAGGTTGTTCTCCAAAAAGGCGATCAGCATCCGGGGCGGCGCCACCACGGTGTTGTTCAGCGTGTGGGGCAAATACATTTTGCCGTCCGCACCCTTGACCCGGATCTTCAGGCGGCGGGCCTGCGCGTCGCCCAGGTTGGAGCAGGAGCAAAACTCAAAATACTTCTGCTGCCGGGGCGACCAGGCCTCGATATCGCAGCTCTTGCACTTCAGGTCGGCCAGGTCGCCGGAGCAGCACTCCAACTGCCGCACAGGGATATCCAGCGAGCGGAACAGCTCCACGCTGTAGCGCCACATCTGCTCATACCACTTCATGC
>JAFTBL010000004.1 GCA_017455225.1 Oscillospiraceae bacterium | reverse complement strand
TACGTCGTTGTCCTTATTGTGATTTGCTTGCTGTCGGCATGCTCTAGCAATCTGACCTCCAAAGAAAGCGTTGTGAACCTCTACACAAAAAACGAAGCGTTGTTTATCGACGCCGCATCAAAGAAAAGTTTTTCTGATTTAGAAAAAATAAATGGCGTCCAAAAAGTTTTGGTGTGGGATAATTATGTAGATATTCAATGTGGTGGCAGCGGTTTCGGCTCAAGCACGCACTATTACGGCATATTTTTTTCCGAAGATGATGACCTTTGTGCTGTCGATGTTGCGGGTCCACTTAATGAACTTGTGGAGGATGGAAACGGATATAGATATGAACAGTCTGACGGTGATAATGAATACTATGTTGAACCCCTCGAGAATCACTATTACTATTACGAGGCACATTTTTAATTCAAAAATTCCGGTTTGTAGAGGTAAAGGTTTTATGATACACTGCTTTGGGCTATTTTGTCGGTGTAATAACTCTAATTCTCGATCATATTGAAATTGCGTCAAACATTTCAGATTTAAGCCATCTTCACTCTTGGGCTATTTTGTTTGTTAATCACAAAGGGAAAAACCTATCACGATCGTGATAGGTTTTTTCTTTTTATGATCCCGTTTTCGGCAATACCGGGAAAAGCGGCGGCTGCGGATACAATGAGACGGCGGATGGGGTTACACTTACAGTTATGTGTACATAGGTTCCACGCTGACGGATATGCCGTAGGGCAGCAATTATTAGCACTTTGTCTACGACGCGCCGGGTGCGTCCGCGGTGACAAATTTCCGCGCGGTGGTGGAAATGACGGCGCGGACGTGGTATAATAGCCGCAAACTGGCGATTATATATTTGATTTGAATATACCGTCTCGCTCTCGCTGTGCGAAACCGAGAGACAAGGTATAATAAGTACAGCAATTCTGCCGTTTGATCTGCAGCAGACCGCGCTGCACCGTCCGACGGAGCAGGACGAGGGAGGAGTCACGATGGCGGTTTCTCAAGGGAAAAGAGGCATTATCCTGCTGGCTTTGCTCACGCTGCTGCTTACCCTGCCCGGCTGTGGCGAGCAGACGCCGCCTGCCAACGCTATTTCATGGAAGCAAGCGTTCATGACCGAGATTGCGCCGGACGGATATGCGATGCCGGACAAGGTGGCCTTCTATACGGTGAAAAGCGGTGTGGCGCAGGTGGACAATATGACGTGGGAAGAGATAGACGGGTTTCTCACATCCTTTGGCTCACTGCCGCGCTCGCGGCAGTTGGAGGACCGCATCCCGGCGCAGTTTGGGGAATTGCTGAAGCTGCTGGACTATGCCGTTTACAACGGGTACTGTAAAATCTGCGTGCCTACGACCCAGTGGGAAGGCAGCGAGGTCTTCAGCATTTCCAAATTGTTGGAATACATGTATCGGCTCAACGCCGGCGGGGTGACGGCCAGAACGATATCCTCCTTCCGAAACGCAGCGGGGGAAACGGTACGCTACGTGTATATCTCCATTTCGGGGCTGGACATGCCGGAGCGCCCCACCCGGTATGCGGAGGCGATCCAAGCCGCACGGCAGATTGTTGCCAGTGTACCGGAGGATTACGATGAGTATGAAACGGCGCTTTATCTTTATCGTTATCTGACGGACAATGTTACCTATGACAATGACGATTATTACGGTGACGAGTGGGATCTGTTGTATGACGCGCTGGTTTTGAAAAAGACCGTTTGCGCAGGGTACGGTGACGCGCTGTACGTTCTTTATAATCTGGCGGGGATCGATTGTGTTGTTTTGGAAGGCTATGTGTACGACGACGATCCTGCCGATGATGACGATGTGCCGTATAACGGCGGGCACGCATGGAACGCTGCCTGTCTGGGCGGGAAATACTACGAATTTGACAGCACGTGGGATTCAGGCTACCTGCCGGCGGAATATCTTTTTTTCGCTGTGTCGGAGGCGGATCTGCAGAAGTATTATCCTCGCATGGTCTATGCGCTGACGGACGGATTTTGCCCGGAACGGAACGAATCGCTTTTCCCCTTGGTCAATCTTGAGGACGACAGCGTGGAGTTTTTTCTTCTGCGAATCTATTATCATTGCTGGAATCTTGCCCGGTATGCTCCGGAAGCGCTAATGGACTTCCTCCGTGTGGACGGGTCACTGCGCGGCACCGTGTCGGAAGCGGGGTACGCTGTTTCTCAAGAGACTTATGACCTGTTGTACAGCGCCATGTCCTACTATTTCTCCGACGAACTGATCACCGCAGCGCTGGATGGGTATATTACGGTGAGTGGAGCGGAGCCGAAAGAGCCTGTGGATACAGATACGTACCGGCTATGCAGTGTGGAGGACGACAGGGCCGTGGTATACGCTTGCGATGCAAATGGCCGTCTTACGCCGGCGGATATGATATATGAGATCGGATCGGCGGCGGATCACTACTATCTGGCGGGCCTGCGTGCGGCAGGAAACTGAGTACGGATCAAAAAGCAAGGAGGCGCTTTTATGAGAGCATATGAAAGACTGCTGCGCTATATCGGCTTTGACACGGCCAGCGATGAAAACAGCGAGCAGACCCCCTCCACGCCCTGCCAGTGGGATCTGGCGCTGGCGCTGGCGGCGGAGATGCGGGAGCTGGGGCTCAAGGACGTGGGGGTGGACGACCACGCTTACGTGTACGGCCGTCTGGACGCCACGCCTGGCTATGAGCACTGCACGCCCATCGGCTTTATCGCCCATCTGGACACGGTGACCACCGGACAGCGCGGCCCCTCGCCCTATCGGGTGATCCGGAACTATGACGGCGGCGATGTGGAGTTGGGGGAGAGCGGCTTGACGCTGGAGCGGAAGATGTTCCCCCACCTGCCGTCATTGGCGGGCAAGACCCTGATCGTGACCCAGGGCACCATGGTGCTGGGCGCCGACGACAAGGCGGGCGTTGCCGAGATATTGACGCTGTGTGAGGAGCTGCTGGAGAGCGGGGAAGGTCACGGGGCGGTCAGCGTGTGCTTCACGCCGGACGAGGAGATCGGCCACGGCGCGGCGCTGCTGGATCTGGAACGGTTCGGGGCCAAGCTCGCCTACACGGTGGATGGCTCCGCCGCCGGGGAGATCGAGTATGAGACATTCAACGCCGCCGCCGCTAAGTGGGACATCCGGGGCGTATCGGTGCATCCCGGCAGCGCCAAGGACGTGATGGTGAACGCCATCGCCGTGGCGGCGGAGATCGAGAGCATGCTGCCCGCCGACGAGCGCCCCCGCTATACTGAGGGGCGGCAGGGCTTCTATCACCTGCTGGAGATGAACGGCGACGTATCCCACGCCGCCATGCAGTATATCATCCGGGACCACGATGCGGCGCTGTTCGCCGGGCGCAAGGAGACCATGCGCGCCGCCGAGCGGGCGATCAACGACAAGTACGGCGCCGGCACCGCCACGCTGACCATCACGGATCAGTACCGCAACATGGCGGAGGTGATCGCCTCCTGCCCGGAGGCGGTGGAGGCCGCCAACGAGGCCATCCGCGCCGTGGGGCTTACCCCCCGCAGCGAGCCGGTGCGCGGCGGTACCGACGGCGCTCAGCTTTCCTTCCGCGGGCTGCCCTGCCCCAATCTGGGCACCGGCGGCTACGCCTTCCACGGCCCCTACGAGCATGCCTGCGTGGAGGAGATGGATCGGGCGGTGGCGATCCTGCGGGGGATCGTGGCGCATTTTGCCGCCAAATAACACCGAAAAATCGCGGAGGACAGGCCGATGGAATGGCGTCGGCCTGTCCTGCTGTTTTTGCCGGAGCGGGATTTTGCAAAAATGTGGCGGCAAACGTGAAATTGTTCTTTATTTTTCGGCGCTTTTGTACTATGATAAAATAAATCGGATTATAAGCGAAAGCAGAGGAATGCCCCATGAAAAAGCTGGTTTCTTTTCTTACGGCGATCACCATGATCTTACTGTTGAGCGGCTGCGGTGCCGCCGCGAAGGAAGCGGACGTGAAGGCGCTGGCGGAGCAGCTGTCCCGGGAGGTCGTCTTTGAGGCCGACCTGCGGGAGCTGTCCGCGGAGAAGCTGGGCAACTATCTGGATCTGCCGGAGGGCGCCGAGGCCTATGCCTATATGAGCAACGGCAACACGGCGGAGGAGATCATCACCGCCAAGTGCGCCTCGGAGAGCGACGCGCAGACGCTGAAGGCGTCCATTGAAGCGCTTCTGGCCGATCAGCGGCAGGAGATGCAGCGGTATCTGCCGGAAGAGGTGGCCCGGCTGGAGCATGCGGTGCTGGCGCAGAGGGGCGTGTACGTGGCGCTGTGCGTCAGCGCAGACCAGACGGCGGCTGAACAGATCATAAAGGAGAATCTGGGATGAAGCGGTACACAGGCAACCGGAGAAAGAGGAAGCTGCTGTTGCTGCTGCTGTCGCTGGCGGTGATCGCGGCGGCGGTGACGGCGGTGGCGCTATGGGGCGGAGGCGCGCCTCGAACGACAGATCCGGTCCAGACGGGGACGGAGGACAACGTTCAGCCGCCGGAGGATACGCATACGCCGGACGACGGGCAGGGACAGACGCCGGATCAGACGGATGGGCAGGAGCCCGAGCCGGACGACGGGCAGGAGCCGGATGGGTACGCCCCCATCGCGCTGGAAGGCGACCGGGAGCAGTATGACGCGCTCTACCGCATCGGCGACACCGGCTTTGAGATGTACACCTATGTGGACGCCATCGCCCGCCGGTACGCAGGCTTTGTGAACGAGGAGGCACAGGCGCTGCGGGGCAGCGCGCAGGTTTACGTGCTGCCGGTGCCTCTGAGCTCCGGAATCACCCTGCCGGACGAGCTGCTGGGCAGCGACCTGTTTGACGACCAGAAGGCGGCGGAGGAGAAGATCGGCGCGCTGCTGGATGAGACCGTGCGCTACGTGCCGCTGAACGACGCGCTGATGCGTCATCGCACCGAATACGTCTATTACCGCACCGACCACCACTGGACGGCGCTGGGCGCCTATTACGCCTACCGCGCCTTCTGCCAGGCCAAGGGGATCACGCCCCACGAGCTGAGCGAGTACCAGCAGGAGAGCTTTGAGGGCTTCCTCGGCTCCTTCTACCGGGACAGCGGCAGCGAGCTGATGGCGGAGCACCCGGACGTGGTGGAGGCGTGGCATCCCGTCACCACCGAGGCTATGCTGGACTTTACCGACGACAACGGCGACACCATCCGCTGGAAGATCATCTACGACGCCACGGACTACGACGCCGATATGAAGTACAACACCTTCATCGCCGGCGACCAGCCCTTTACCGTGATCCAAAACCCGGACGTGACCGACGGCAGCAAATGCGCGGTGGTGAAGGAATCCTTCGGCAATGCGTTCGTGCCGTATCTGGTGGATCACTATTCCACCGTGTATGTGGTGGACTACCGCTATTGGAACGGCGACAGCCTGACCGATTTCGTCAAGGACAACGGCGTGCAGGACGTGCTGTTCATCAACAACCTGTCCGCCATCCGCAGCAGCTATCTGGTGGGTATGCTGCAGGAGATCGCCTGACAGATCAAATCACGCCGTGGAACAGAGAGATCTGTCCCACGGCTTGAGCATGAGAGGAGTCAATCCATGGTTTTTTCCAGCACCGTTTTTCTGCTGCTGTTTCTGCCGGCGGTGGTGATCTTATATTACCTCTGCCCCCGGCGGTGGCGGAATGCGGTGCTGTTGGTTTTCAGCCTGCTGTTCTACGCATGGGGCGAGCCGAAGTACGTGCTCATCATGCTCTTTTCCACGGTGTTCGACTACTGCAACGGACTGGGCATCGCCCGCCTGCGGGCCAAGGGGCGCGAGGGCGGCGCCAAGGCGGTGATGATATTGTCGGCGGTGGGCAATCTGGCGATTTTGGGCTTTTTCAAGTACACGGATTTCGCCATTGCCAACGTGGATCATCTGCTGGGTCTGGGGCTGCCGGCACTGGGTCTTGCGCTGCCCATCGGCATCTCGTTCTACACGTTCCAGATCATGTCCTATACCATCGACGTGTACCGGGGCGAGGTGGCTGCCCAGCGGAATATACTGGATTTTGCCGCCTATGTGATGCTGTTCCCCCAGCTGATCGCCGGCCCCATTGTGCAGTACAAGACGGTGGCGGGCCAGCTGCATCGCCGGGCGGAGAGCTGGCAGGAGGCCGGCGCAGGCATGCAGCGGTTTGTGGTGGGGCTTGCCAAAAAGGTGCTCATCGCCAACCAGGTGGGTGCGCTGTGGGAGACGGTCTCCGCCATGCAGCAGCCCAGCATGGTCACGGCATGGCTGGGCGCGCTGGCCTTTACCTTCCAGATCTATTTCGATTTTTCCGGCTATTCCGACATGGCCATCGGCCTGGGCCACCTGTTCGGCTTTACCTTTTTGGAGAACTTCCGCTACCCCTATGAATCCGCCAGCGTGACAGAGTTCTGGCGCCGCTGGCACATCAGCCTCGGTACCTGGTTCCGGGAGTACGTGTATATCCCGTTGGGCGGCAACCGGC
>JAFTBL010000027.1 GCA_017455225.1 Oscillospiraceae bacterium | reverse complement strand
CAGGTACAGTCCGCCGGGGGGCGCCGTAGGCCCTGCCAGCGTCCGGTTGCCGGAGGCGAGAATGGCGGGGATCTCCTCCGGCTCCAGCTTCCCCTCCGCCGCATAGAGCACGGTGCCGGTGATGGCCCGTACCATGTTATACAAAAATCCGTTGGCGCATACCTTCAACTCCAAAAGCGCCCCGTTTCGCGCCACCCGGCAGTAGTACACGGTGCGCACCGTGCTTTTCACGTTGGTGCCCACGCTGCGCACGGCGGCAAAATCGTGAGTGCCCTCAAAGGCCCGGGCCGCCCGGTCCATCCGCTCCTCATCCAGCCGCTTGGGGTAAAAACAGGCGCGGTGAACGTAGAAGGGGTCCTGCACCCGGCCGTGGTAGATGCGATAGGTGTATTCCTTGCGCAGGCACGAGCCGATGGCGTTGAAATCCTCCGCCACGTCAAAGGCGCTGCGCACGGCGATGTCCTCCGGCAAATGGGTGTTCACCGCAAAGGGCAGCCGCTCTGTGGGGATGCGGGAGGCAGTGTGAAAATTGGCCACGTAATGCTCGGCATGGACGCCGGCATCGGTGCGACCGCAGCCCACCACGCGCACGCTCTCGCCGCAGACCATGGACAGCGCCCGCTCCAGCGTTTCCGCCACGGTAACCTCGTTTTTCTGCACCTGCCAGCCGTGATAGGCGGTGCCGTTATAGGATAAGATCAGTGCGATATTCCGCACGGGCGCCGCCCTCCTCTCTCCCTGTCACAAACTCCAGTGCCGCAGAACGATCACCGCCGCCACCAGCGCGGCAAACACCAGCAACGCAGCCCAGTCCGCGGCGCGGTAGCGCAGCACGTGCAGCGCCGTGCGCCCCTCGCCGCCGTGGTAGCAACGGCATTCCATGGCGGTGGCCAACTCGTCGGCGCGGCGAAACGCGCCCACGAACAGCGGGATCAGGATCGGCAGCAGCGCCTTGGCCCGGCGCACGATGCTGCCGCTTTCAAAGTCGGCGCCGCGAGCCTTTTGAGCGGACATGATCTTGTCCGTCTCCTCAATCAGCGTAGGGATGAACCGCAGTGCCAGCGACATCATCAGCGTCAGCTCGTGCACGGGAAAATGCAGCTTCTTCAGCGGCGAGAGCAGGTCGTCCAGCGCGTCAGTCAGCGCAATGGGGCTGGTAGTATAGGTCAGAAGAAACGTGCCGGTGATCAGCAGCACGATCCGCGCCACCATGAAGCCGGCGGCGTAGGCGCCCTCCACGGTGATGCTGCGCAGCACCGGCAGGTCGCTGACCGGAGTGCCGGGGGTGAAAAAGAGGTTCATCACCGCCGTGAAGACCACGATGATATACACCGTCCGCAGTCCCCGGCTCATGGCGCGCAGCGGCACCCGGCTCAAGATCACGCACAGGGCCAGCATCGCCGCCACCAGCGCGTAGCTTACAAACCACTTGGCACAAAACAGCGCCACGATATACAGCACCACGCACAAAAGCTTGGTGCGCGGATCCAGCCGGTGGATCACCGTGGTACCGGGGAAAAACTGCCCCAGCGTGATATCCTTCAGCATCCGCTGCCGCCCCCTTTCAGCGCCAGCAGCTGCCGCTGCAGCTCCTCCACCGTGTACACCGCCTCGTCCACTGCCACGCCGCGGCGGCGCAGGGCGCGGGCCACCTTGGTGGTCTGGGGCACGTCCAGCCCGATGGCCGTCAGCTCCTCCGCCCGGGCAAACACCTGGGCGGGCGTGCCGTCCATGCAGATGCGGGAGTGCGCCAGCACCAGCACCCGATCCACGCACCGGGCGATCTCCTCCATGCTGTGACTCACCAAAATCACCGTGGTGCCGCGGGCGCTGTGATACTCCCGGATCTGGCGCAGGATCATGTCCGCGCCCCGGGGATCCAGCCCCGCCGTAGGCTCGTCCAGAATCAGCACCTCCGGCTCCATGGCGATCACCCCGGCAATGGCCACCCGGCGCTTCTGCCCGCCGGAGAGCTCGAAGGGCGAGCGCTCCAGCACATCCTCCTGCAGACCCACCAGCGAGGCTGCGGCGCGGACGCGCCGGTCGATCTCCTCCTCCGGAAGCCCCATGTTCCGGGGGCCGAAGGCGATATCCTTATACGCCGTCTCCTCAAACAGCTGATATTCCGGGTATTGGAACACCAGCCCCACCTGAAAGCGCACCTTGCGGATCTCCTTGGGCTTTTCCCAGATGTCGTGTCCTTTCACATACACGTGCCCCGCCGTGGGCTTGAGCAGGCCGTTCAGGTGCTGGATCAGCGTGGATTTGCCGGAGCCGGTATGCCCGATCACGCCCACGAATTCGCCCGGCATCACGGAAAACGACATCCCCTCTACCGCGTTGTGGCAAAAGGGCGTGTCCGGACTGTAGGTGTGGGTCAGATTGTCGATCTGTAAAACAGGTACCACCGCTTTTATTTCTCCTTCTGCAAAGCCGATGCAATGGCAGCGGCGCACTCCTCCGGGTCGGCGGCCTCCGGCGCCACGTCCCAGCCGCACCGGTTCAGCGCATACAGCAGCTCCACCGTTTCCGGCGCCGCCAGTCCCATGCCGTGCAGCTCGTCCACCCGGGCGAACACCTCACGGGGCGTACCGTCCATGGCCACGGCGCCTTCGTTCATCACGATCACCCGGTCGGCCTGCGCCGCCTCGTCCATGTGGTGGGTGATCAGTACCACGGTGATGCCCCGCTCCCGGTTCAGCCGGCGGATGGTGTCCAGCACGTCGCGCCTCCCCACGGGATCCAGCATGGCAGTGGCCTCGTCCAGCACAATATAGGCCGGCTCCATGGCGATCACCCCGGCGATGGCAAGGCGCTGCTTCTGCCCGCCGGAGAGCAGATGGGGCGCGTGGCGGGTGTATTCCGTCAGCCCTACCGCCGCCAGCGCGTCGTCCACCAGACGGCGGATGCGCTCCGACGGCACGCCCAGATTCTCCGGGGCGAAGGCCGCGTCCTCCTCCACCACGTTGGCCACGATCTGGTTGTCCGGGTTCTGGAACACCATACCCACCCGGCGCCGGATCTCCAGCATCAGCGTCTCGTCCGCGGTGTTCATGCCGTCCACCAGCATCTGCCCGCCGCAGGGCAGCAGCACCGCATTCATGTGCTTTGCCAGCGTGGATTTGCCGGAGCCGTTGTGCCCCAGCACCGCCACGAAGCTGCCCGGCTCCACCGTCAGCGTCACGCCGCGCAGGGCAGCCTTCTCCTGCCGCCCGTCCTCCGCCGGATATGTAAAGGTCAGTTCCTTTGCCTCAATCATCTATCGTTCCTCACAATGAAGGCCCGGCCGCTTCAAAACCAGCCACAGACCCCAGCCCAGCATC
The DNA here is from genome assembly GCA_017455225.1 of Oscillospiraceae bacterium. Next base: position 12,425 of record JAFTBL010000027.1, on the reverse strand, counting down.
CCGCCGGCAAAATTGAGCATCAAATCGTCCACGTCGCTCATGCGGCCCACGAAGTGCTGCCACACCTCGATGCCCGCCGTCACGCACAGCGCCACCGCCACGGCGCGGCGCCAGTTCCCTCCGCGCCACAGCAGCTGCGCAAAAAACGGGAACGGCACGAACAGCAGCACGTTGCCCAGAATCAGCCCCGTGCCGAAGCGGAAGGTGTAAAAGGGCGTCAGATTCAGCGTGCCGGGGCAGAAAAACGGCTTTGTCCACTCTCCGCGCAGAACGTCGGCCAGAGAAAAGAAAGGCGGCGTCAGCGTCAAAAAGGCCATCGCCCCCGCATAGACGAACAGGAGCAGCAGCGCCCACTCCCGTCCCGCCGGGCTGGCAAGCCCCATGCGGCGCAGTCTCCCGCGGCGCAACGGCAGCGCCAGCGCAAACAGCAGCAGGCCCAGCACCGCGCCCGGCGCCATCAGCCGGACATAGGATCCGGATTCATACGGCAGTACATAACTCACGGCTCACTCCCCGCTGACCCAGCGTCCCGTGGCGCCGCAGGGCAGCGCCATGCCGGAGGCCGTACACGGAAGCCCCAGCTCGTCCCAGCTGACCTTGCCGCCGCATCTCTTCCCCACCAGCTGCTGCAGAATGTAACCCAGCACCGAAGGGGCCAGCCCGGTGGTGTAGGAATTCAGTATCACGAACAGCGGCTTGTCGGACAGCACCCGGCTGACCAGCTTGACAAAGGGGTAGAGGTCGCTCTCCAGCTTCCACACCTCGCCCCCCGGCCCCCGGCCGTAGGACGGCGGGTCCATGATAACGGCGTCGTACTGCCGCCCCCGGCGGATCTCCCGCTCCACGAATTTGGCGCAGTCATCCACGATCCAGCGAACGGGCGCGTCGGCAAGGCCGCTGCAGCGGGCGTTCTCTCTGGCCCACGCAACCATGCCCCTGGCAGCGTCCACATGGCACACCTCCGCGCCTGCCTTGGCACAGGCCACGGTGGCGCCGCCGGTATAGGCGAACAGATTCAGCACCCGCACGGGGCGGTCTGCCCGGCGGATCTGCTCCATGGCAAAGTCCCAGTTCACCCCCTGCTCCGGGAAAAGGCCCGTGTGCTTGAAGTTCATGGGCTTCACCTGAAAGGTCAGCTCCTTGTAGCCCACCGTCCAGCTCTCCGGCACGTCCTTGCGGTCCCAGTGTCCGCCGCCGGCGGCGGAGCGGCTGTACCGGGCGTCGGCTCGGCGCCACAGCGCCGGGTCGCCCCCGGTCTCCCAGATGGCCTGCGGGTCGGGACGCACCAGGATCTGCCGACCCCAGCGTTCCAGCTTTTCGCCGCCGCCGCAGTCCAGCAGTTCATAATCCTTCCATCCGTCGCAAACCCACATGAAGACGCTACCTCCGCATGATAAATCAGTTTATTATACAATAGAATACCGCCACCGTCAACCGTTGACAGGCCGCTCAATTGTGAATTTTCTTCTGCCCGCAGCAGCAAAAAACGGGGACGCCCGCCTTGCCGTCCCCGTCTGTGCGCCGCCTTGCGGCCCTCACTTTTTGCCCAGCAGCACCCGCAGCTCCTCCCACAGCTCGATGCAGCGAAACCGCAGCCGGTAGGGCTCGTTTTCCTGCCGCGCCAGCGCCACGTCGTCGCCGCTCCAGCCACCGGACTCCGCTGTGGCGGCGAAATCCGCTGCGGCGGCGGTGCAAAGAGGCGGATAGACCACGCACCACCAGTTCTGCCCCCGCCCTTCGCCGATCACGAGCCGCAGCGCCGGGTACTCCCCGGCGGGCAGGGCAAAGCCGTCGTAGCTCTTGCAGGGGAACTCCGCGTTCTCCAGCAGCGCCGTCACCGGCAGATCACACCCGGCGCCCCGCAGAGCTTCCTCCGCCGCCTGCCGAAGCTGCGGCAGCGCCCGGCGCAGCTCTGACATGGCCTGCTCCGTGCTCTCTCCCGCTCGCAAAACGTCCTCCGTCATGGTCAGCACCCGATCCCGCACCAGCAGCTTCAGCTCCTGATCCGCCGGATCGTCGGAGTGAGCGATCACGTGGAGGCGCACCGTCTTTTCTGCCAGTGCGTCCTGCCGCTGCAGCGACCATGCGCCCCACATGGCCGTCACCGCCAGTGCCAGCAGCAGGGCCGCCTCCACCGCGTGCAATCGGTTTTCCGTCCTATTTTTCATGAAAAACACCGCCTATCCCGTAGAGTACCTAAAGGATAGACGGCTTTTTCCGGTTTTATACGCTCACTCTGTCCGGCCCACCGGTGTGCCCAGCAGCACCGCGGGATAGTCCCGCCGCAGGATCGCCAATGCAGCGTGGGCGCTTTCGGGCCGCGTGAACACGCCGAACACCGCGCTGCCGCTGCCGGAGAGCATGGCTCCCGCCGCCCCCAGCGCCGTAAGGCGGCTGCGGATCACGTCCGTCTCTCCGCCGGGGGGCAGGCACCGCTCAAAGGTGTTGTGCAGCAGCGGACACACCGCCGATGCCTCCCCCGACGCCAGCGCCCGCTCCATGGCGGCGGCGCTGCCCTGCTCCCACAAGCTCAGCCGGTCGATCTGCGCGTACATGGCGCCGGTGGACATGGCCGACGCCGGCTTCACCAGCACGAAGGCACACTCCCCCAGCGGCGGCAGCGCCCGCAGCGTCTCGCCCCGGCCGGTGACCTCCGCGGTGCCGCCCCGGACGCAGAAGGGTACGTCGCTGCCCAAGGCGGCTGCCATGTCCTCCAGCGCCTCCCACGGAAGCTCCGGCGCGCACAGCCGACGCAGCGCCCGCAGCACGGCAGCGGCGTCGGCGCTGCCGCCGCCCAGACCCGCCTGAGTGGGCAAATGCTTGTTCAGTACGATCTGAACACCTTTATTCTCAAGCCCTGTATAGGAAAAAAACTTTACAGCCGCGCGATGAGCCAGATTGTCCTCCACCCGGTCCGTCAGCGCGGGGCACCGCAGCGTGACGCCGCCGCCGGCGCCCCACGTCACCGTCAGCTCGTCCCCCACGGACACCGTCTGCATCACGGACACCAGCTCATGATATCCGTCCGGCCGGGGACGACCCACCGACAAAAGAAGATTGACCTTCGCCCACGCCGTTTCCGCAACGGTGACGGGCGAGGCGGCAGCGGCAGCTCTCACTTGACGATCTTCCTCGCTTCCACATAGTAGCGCTTGTCGGCGGCATGACCCATGGAGAAGGTCTTCCGGGGCAGCACGCCGTCCGCCATCACGGTCTTGAACAGCTGCTCCTTGCCCAGCACCGGCAGCAAAAAGCCCACGTTCCCCGGCTGGCTTCCCAGCCGGCGGGTCACGTCGTCGCCGTGGATATAGTCGATCTCGCCGCCGTTTTCCGCCAGATACCCGTCCAGAAACGACTGCAGCGTGGCCACCGTCAACTGCTTTTCCGGGTGGGGAACGGTGATAAATTCGTCGTGACCCTGCCAGACAAACTCGATGGTATGACCCTCTCCCCTGCCCGGATGGGCTGCGGGATAGGCCCGGCGGAAGGCCGATATCAGCTTGTCGGGCTCTGCGCCGAACACCACCCGGTGGATGGGCTCGAACTGCAGCGCCGCGTCGTGAAGGTTCACCACCTCCACCAGCGCGAAGCGGGCGGGGTGGTCGGCCTGCTGAGCAGGCGACAGCGTCTTTTTCACTTCCTCCCAGCAGGCCTTGGCAGTGGCCAGCGAGTGGTTGCCGTCGCCCACGGCGAACAGCAGCGGCGCCGCGCCGGCCAGGCCGTACTTGGCCTGCTGCGCCTCGTCTGCGCAAAGTCCTGCCAGCGCCGCAGACACGGCCTCCTTCTGCGCCGCCGTCACCAGACGGCCTGTCAGGTGCCCGCCCTGCTGCATCAGTTCAAAATCGTACAGAAGCTCCATCTCTTCCGCGCCGGCAGTCAGCGGCTCGATGACGGTGCCCTCCGGGTCGTCGATCAGCAGCATCACGTGGGGCAACTCCACCGGGGCGCCCCGCCGCACCCGCGCCCGGGGCGGGATGCGCTCGGTGACAGTGGCCTCCGTGGCGCGGATCAGCGCGTCGCTGCCGGGGCGGTAATCGTAGCAGTCCAGATCCACCATGCCCACAAGGCCGTGGCGCACTCGCCCGTCGGACTGGCGCCGCTCCACATAGACCAGCGCCTCGTCGTACCGGGCAAACACGCCCAGCTCCAGATAGTCGGTCATGGTTTCATCGATCCTGCGGATGCGCTCGTCCACGTCCGGCGCCTTCAAATAGACCTCCGGCAGGATCAGCCGCAGCGTGGAGGGCGCGTCGCCCACCAGCCGGTCCACGTTTTCCCAATAATCAGGCTCGGAGGTGAACTGATCGCAGGCAACCACCGCCCAACGCTCCATGTCCTGCTTCGACGGCAGCAGGATCTGCGCCGGATAAAAGCATGATTTCATGGTTTTTTCCCTCTCTTTCTTCGCATCCTGCCCACATTGTAGCAAATCAAACGCCGCTTTTCAATCCTTCGCGCATATTTTCCGCCGTACCGGAAAAGATATGTGCGGCAAAGGGAACATTTTGCATACAGGAGGGTTCAACATGAAGATCATCGACCGCATCGCCCTGATCCTTACGATCGTGGGCGCGCTGAACTGGGGCGGCGTGGGACTGTTTTCCTTCGACTGCGTCGCCTTTCTCTGCGGCGGGCAGACAGCCGCCGTCAGCCGCGTGATCTACACGCTGGTGGGCATCGCCGGGCTGTGGTGCATCACGCTGCTGTTCCGCGACGGCGAGCGGGACTGACTCATAAGAGCATAAAAAGAGACGGCGCGTCGCCGTCTCTTTTTATGCTTTCAGCTTCTTGACAAGGGCTTCGTCTGGATCCACGCACAGCGTGCGGCAGGTGGTATAGACCACCATGCCCGGGCGGCTGCCTCCCGGCTTTTTCACATAGCGCACCGGCGTATAATCCACGTCCACGCGGCTTCCCTCCCGCCCCTGGGAGTAATACGCCGCCAGCACAGCCGCCTCGTACACGCTGCGCTCGTCCGGCTCGGCGCCCTCCGTGCGCAATATCACGTGGCTGCCGTGGATCTTTTGGGTGTGGAACCACAGGTCGTCCCGGCCGGCGTCGTGGGTGGTCAGACGGTCGTTCTGCCGGTTGCTGCGCCCCACCAGAATGGTCAGCCCTGCAGAAGACCGGAACTGCCGGGGGCCGGAGGGCCGCTGTACCGTCTTTTTGCCCCGGGAGCGCAGATAGCCGCCCGACTCCAGCTCGGCGCGGATATCCAGAAAATCCTGCTCGCTCTCCGCCTGCTGCAGCTCCTGCCACACGCTGTCAAGATACGTCAGCTCCTCCCGTCCGGCGGCCAGCTGCCCTGTCAGCATCTTCTCCGCCGTCTTGGCCTTGGCGTACTGCTTGAAATACCGCGCCGCGTTCTCCTGCGGCGAAAGGCGGGGCTCCAGCGGGATCTCCACCGCCGGGCCGTCCGGCAGATAGTAGTTCTGCGCCGTCAGACGGGACTGCCCCCGCGCCATGCGGTAGAAATTGGCGGTGATCAGCTCTCCGTAAAGCCGCAGCGTGTCCCGCTCCTTCGTCCGGGCGTGCTCCTTCTCCTGCGCCGCCATCTTGCGGCGCAGGCGGTCCCGGGCGTTGGACACGGCCTTCACCAGCTCGTGCCCCTGCTGGCGCACCCGGCCTGCCTGCTCCCGGCTCTCGTAGAACGCATCCAGCAGCGCGCCGAAGCTGTCCGCCGTTTGGGAGACTGCATAATCGCCGTATTGGGTGATGGGCAGATAGGAAAAATCCATCTGTTCCTTATCACGTTTGATAACAACAGGTGTAAAGCAGTTTTCCTTTACACCCTTCTGCCACGCCGCAAAGGTGCGCCACAGTGCGCTGCGTTCCGCCGGCGCCGGAGCCGAGCCGTCGCCGAAGGCGCGGTAGACCAGCTCCCGCGCCACCAGCGGGGAGAGCGCGGTGAAGGTGTCCACCAGCCAGCCGTCCAGCGGCGTGCCGGGGGCACAGGCGTCAAGGCGGGCCTTGAACGTTTCCTCGTCCGCCTCCAGCGGCGAGAGCTTCTGCACGGGATCCGGCAAGCGGTAGAACAGTCCCGGCAGCACGGCGCGGCCGGACTCGCCCAGCTCCGTGCGGCGCAGGCAGTCGATCACGCGCCCTGCTTCGTCGCACAAGATCAGATTGGCCCGGCGGCCCAGCAGCTCCAGCACCAGCGAGCAGGTGCGTCGCTCCCCCAGCTCATCGGAGGACTCCACCTCCAGCGTGACCACCCGCTCCAGCGGCGCCTGACGCAGATCGCGGATCAGTCCGCCCTGCAGGTATTTGCGCAGCAGCATGCAGAACATGGGCGGCTGAGCAGGGTTGTCCCGGGTGCGGTCGGTGAGGTGGATGCGGGGCTGATCCGCCCCGGCGCACAGCAGCAGCCGCCGTCCCCGGCGCAGCTGCAGCACCACCTGATCCCGGCCGGGCTGCTGGATCTTCTCGATCCGCCCGCCCACGATCTCCGGCGCGGTCTCCCGCACCACGGCGGCAAGACATACGGCGTCCAGCGGCATCACTCCACCTCCCCCATGGCGGCCTCGAACAGCTCACACAGCCGCTGGCGCCGCCCCTGCAGCCACAGCCAGCCGAACAGAGCCTCCAGCGCGGTGGCCTGCCGGTATTCGCCGGGGCTGGCGTGCCGGGGGATGGAATGGACGTTGGCGTTGCGCCCCCGGCGCAGCACCTCCTGCTCCTCCTGCGTCAAAAGCGGCTGCAGCGCATGGCACAGCTCCGCCTGCTTCGGCGCACACACCAGCTCCACCGTGGCGCGGTGCAGTCCCCTGCCGGTGGCCTTTCCCTGCCGGCAAAGCCACGTGCGCACCAGCAGCTCATACACCGCATCGCCCACGTGGGCAAGGCCGATGCTGCTGATGGCCTGCAGCTCGTCCGGCTTCAGTTGTGTGGTAAAATAATCCGTCATAGCTCGTCCTCTATCGGCGCAGCAGCGCCACCGCCACGTCGTTGACATTGGTGCCGGTGGGGCCGGTGACGATCAGTCCCCCCACCTTCTCCAGCGCGTGATAGGCGTCGTTGTCCGCCAGCACGTCGTCCACCCGCACCCCCAGCGCGGCCAAGGCATCGCAGGTGTCGCCGTCCACGTAGCCGCCGGCGGCGTCGGTGGGGCCGTCGGTGCCGTCGCTGCCCACGGAGAACACAGCGGCGCCCGGCATGCCGGCGATCCCCGGTGCGGCGGAGAGCGCCAGCTCCTGATTGCGTCCGCCCAGGCCGTGACCCGTCAGATGCACCACCGTTTCACCGCCTGCCACAAACGCCAGCGAGCTTCCCTCCCCGGCGTGGGTCTTCAGCACAGAAGCGAGGAAGCTGCCCGCCTCCTTCGCCTGACAGCACAGCTGATCGGTCAGCAGCACCGGCTCGTATCCCAGCCGGCGGCAGGCCTCGGCAGCGGCGGCACAAAGCTGGCGCACGCTGCCGGTGATCCGGGTGTGTACATTGGTAAGCTCCTTGGGCGTTTCCACCGTCAAAAGCCGCTTCGCCTCGTCCGACAGGACAAGGTGATACTTCTCCGCCACGTGCAGTGCGTCCGCTGCGGTGGCCGAATCGGGACAGGCCGGGCCGGAGGCGATCATATCCAGCGGATCGCCCAGCACGTCGGACAGCACCACCGCCTCCACCCGCGCCGGGGCGCAGCGCTGGGCAAATCGTCCGCCCTTGACGGCGGAGAGCCGTTTGCGGACGGTATTCATCTCCACGATGTCGGCGCCGCTGGCAAGAAGCTGGCCTGTCACGTCCTGCAGCTCCGCCCCGGGGATGAGCGGGTCTTCAAACAGGGCGCTGCCGCCGCCGGAGAGCAGGAACAGCACCGTATCCTCCTCCGTCAGACCTTCTACCGCCGCCAGCGCCGCCCGGGTGCCGCGGAAGGAGTTATCATCCGGCACCGGGTGGCCCGCCTCATAGCAGGTCACGCCCGGCAGCTCGCCCATGACGTGGTGATATTTCGTCACCACCACGCCCCGGTCGATGCGCCCCGGCAGGCAGTCGCAGGCCGCGCGGGCCATTTGCCACGCCGCCTTCCCCGCCGCCACCAGCACCACGCGGCCGGGGAAATCCATCCCCTCCAGCGCACGCTGTACGGCGGCGTCCGGCAGCACCGCGGCAACAGATGCCCGGACGATCTCCATGGCATGGGCATGCAGCGTCTGATCCATAGTCTTCTCCTTTACTCCGCCCGGGGCGGCTCCTTCTGGGGCGCGAAATAGTGCGCCGCAGCATATTCGTAATGCTCCTCAAATCTGGCGATGGCGTCCCGCACCACCTTCTTGGCGGGGAAAAACAGGTCGTAGGCGTGGAACCAGTCGGGATAAACGTCCACCGCGGCCTCCACCCCCGCCTCCTGCAGACGGCGCACGTAGTCCACCGTTTCACAGTAGAACGGCTCGATATCGCCCACGAAGGTGTAGCAGGGCGGCAGACCGCTCAGATCGGTACACCGGGCGGGCGCGGCATAGCAGGACACAATGTCGGTGCCGTAGGCGCTGCGCAGATACCGCTTCCACGCCTTGCGGTTGCGTTTGGTGTTCCAGTTGGGGGCGTGGTTATCCCGGGAGGACGGGGTATCCCGGTCGTCCAGCATGGGATAGAGCGGCATCTGAAAGGCCACGTTCACCGTGCCCCGGTCGCGAGCCAGCAGACAAAGCGCCGCCGCCATGCCGCCGCCGGCGCTCTCTCCGCCCACCATGATCTGATCGCTGCGCACGCCCAGCTCGGCAGCGTGGTTTTTGAGATACAGGAGCGCGGCGTAGCAGTCGTGCAGCGCGGCGGGATAGGGGTATTTTTTCGACAGGCGATAATTCGGCGCCACCAGCACGGCGCCGAACTTTACCACCAGCGACAGGGCGCGGGTAGCAAAAACATCCTTGGCTGAGCCGGACTGATAGCCGCCGCCATGGATCCACAGCACGCCAGGCACCGGCTCCTCCCGCCGGTCCAGCGGGCGCAGGATCAGCAGCCGAACGGTATGCTCCCCTACGGGGATCGTGCGCCTTTCCGTGATGAACAGATGCTTTTTCATAGGCGCGTTCAAAAGAAAAATCGCTTTTCCAGCGCCCGGCGCAGCGGGCGGACGGTACTCGCCGCCAGCAGGAAAAGGCCCACGGCCGCAAAGCCGGAGATGGAATAGAGGCTCCAGCGGAACATCTGGGTGCCGAAGGTAATGTGCTCAAAAAACTCCACCAGCATGGTGCATCCGCCCATCAGGATGAGGAAGCCGCCGAAGATAAAGATCCGGCCCCGGCGCACGTATTTGAGCAGGCAGATCATTCCCGTGGACAGCAGGCAGCTGATGCCGATGACGGGAAAGGCGAAGCTCAAAAACCAGTGCCCGGAGGTGGCAAGGCAGACATACAGCGCATACAGCGCCAGCGCCACATGATCCGCCGGCACGAAAATCTCCCCCATGGGGCGGCGGAACCACGCCGGCAGCACCGCCGCCACGTAGAACAGTCCCACGCCGCCGATGGCGTAGCCGCCCCAGCGCAGCGCGCCGTAGAGCTTGAAGCACACCGCCAGGATCACGCCCGACACCAGCACACTCAAAATGGTCATCGCCACCGCGTAGGGCAAATTGGTCTCCCGGTGGTATTGGGGCAGGGTGTCCGGGTAATTCTTCTCCGCCAGAGTTTCCTCCGGCATCCACACGGCAGTATGGCACAGGGGGCATTCCCCCACGCCGTCCTGCAATCTCACACCGCATTTGACACAATACATGGCTATCTCCTGTTGCTCTCCACGTCCACCGCAAGACCCAGCTCCACCAGCAGTGAGAAAAACCGGCGCTCCAGCTCCGATTCCCGGATATTGCGGATCATGTTGATATACGTCTTGCCTCCGCAGCTGACCACGGAGCAGTTATTGGGATAGCTGCGCTGGGGGCCGATGATGAACTCCATCCGACGCACCCATTGCGCCATACTTTCCGGCAGCGGCAGTTCTCCCAGATTGGACACGTTCAGGCAGCCCGCCCGCTCCCCGCTGCGGCGGTACACCGCGTTCATCACCAGATCCTTGATGAACACAGGCGCAAGGCGCAGCGCCGTGACCTTCTGGGGCAGGACGTTGGCGGCGATCATGCCCGCCATGTTCTGGGGCGTGGCCTGGGCGTGGAGCTGATGGTAGATGGATGAGCACAGCTGGCGCAGATCGTACTCGCCGAACCGGGGATCCACTCCCAGATCCAGCACCAGCACAAAGTTTCGCAGTGTGCGGCTGCCATAGAGCCGCCGCAGATCCACAGGGATGGTGATTTTCACCGGGCGGCGGCGTCGCACAGGCCGCTCCTGCGCCTGCATATCCAGTACGCACCGGGCCATCACCGCCGCCAGAAACGCCGTGACCGACACGCCGTAACGCCGGGCGGTCTGATGCAGCTGCTCCGTATCCACCACGCCCGTGGTCAGATGGCGAAAGCCGTCTCGCTCCTTGGTGCCGTGGAGCCGGTAGGACGGCTCCGCGTTCCGCCGGGCGGCCACCGGGGCACTGTGGCGAAAGAAGCTGTCCTCCAGCTCCTCCGGTACGGGGGGCTGGGTCAGGTCGCGCACCAGCTCCCCCTTGGGGATGTCGATGCCGTGGCGCAGCTCCAGATACCGGGCTGTCAGCGAAGAGAGAAACACGCTGCCGCCGTGCCCGTCGGTCAGAGCGTGGAAAAACTCCACGGCAATGCGGTTTTTATAGTACAGCACCCGCAGACAGCTTTTGCGCAATTCGCGGCTGCTCATAAACGTCAGCGGATAGGCGTAATCCGGCCGCACCTCCACCCGGCGGCGGCTGCGCTCCAGATAGTACCAGAACATGCCCCGGTGCAGTGTGACGAAAAACGAGGGGAACCGGGGCGCCAGCTCGTCCACCGCCTGCTGCAGCGTGGCCGGGTCCACCGGCTCGGTCAGCGTGGCGGAAAAGCGAAAGGCATTGCACCAGTCCCGCCGGGCCGTGGCGGGAAAGATCAGCGCCGCCGTATCCAGTCTGTACCAGTTCTTCTGCATATCGTTCCTTCCCCGGCGGGTCCTGCCGCCGCATCTGTCTGCTATTATATACCCGGATGCCCCGCCCGGTCAACGCGGCGCGGGAAAAAAACGCAGACGGCGCTGGCATTTTGCCGCACTTTGTGGTACAATGCAATAAAATACATTTGAAAAGGAGATGCGACAAATGACCGACGAAGCCAAGGCCGCCCTTCGCAGCGAGCTGAGCGGCGCGGTGAAGGGTGCGGCCGGCGCCGCCGTACATGCGGTGGCCACCCACGAGAAAAAGAAACTGGAGCGCAGGGCGCGCCGGCGCCGCCGCAAGGTCGCCGTCCGGATCGGCGCCGATCTTCTGCTGCTGGGCGGTGGGTTCATGCTGGGCGTGCACCGCAAGGCGCTGCTGGCCAATGCCAGGGCCGAGGCGCTGCCTCCGGCGCCCCGGTGGCACTTCTGGTGCAAAAAGCCGAAAGAGAACGACGAATATGACGAAGAAAACTCCCGCGGATGAAGCGTCCGCGGGAGTTTTCTTGCACTTTTTCAGCCCTCAGCGGACGGCCGATCTCCTCCGCAATGTGCAGTCTTTCCTTATTCAGCTGAAAATGTTTGTCGAATGATTTCCCATGCCCTTTTCCGGTTTTTCTGCGTCGCCGAAAACCGCAACTGCAAATACAGTTTCAAATACAGCGTACCGAAATCCAATGCCGAATGCAACACAAAAATCCCGGTTTGTGCAAAAAGTGACAGCCGCCGCCTTGACAGGGCGCGGTGGCAGTGCTATAATCGGCACGATCCAAGGGGCGCTGGCGCAAGCCGGCTGAGACGCAGCGTAGAGCCGCTGCGACCCTCGAACCTGATCCGGGTAATGCCGGCGTAGGAATGTGGACACGCGTGTTTTCCGCATGGCTGCGCCCGTATGGCCCGCCATGCGGGATTTTTTTTGGGAAAGGATGTTGCAACATGAAGGACAGAAAAACGTTGATGCTGGCGGAGGGCGGCGTTTGTATCGCGCTGGCGCTGGCGCTGAGCTATCTGAAGATCCCCATCGGGCTCACCTTCGGCGGCTTCGGCGGCTCCATCGATCTGGTGATGATTCCGCTGATCGTGTTCGCCGTGCGCTGGGGCTGCGGCTGGGGCGTGCTGGCGGGCCTGGCCTTCGGCACGCTGAAGTATTTCATCGGCAGCCACGGCAGCGTCAGCTGGGTATCCATCATCTTCGATTACTCCGTGGCCTACGCCGCGGTGGGGCTGGCGGGGCTTTTGTACCGCAGGTATAAGCTGCTGCCTCTGGCGGCGCTGATCGGGTGTCTGGCCCGGTTCCTGATCCACTTCATCAGCGGCGTCACGGTGTACGCCCAGTACATGTGAGGAGTTCATGGGCATCGGCAACATGACCCCGCCCCTCTACTCCCTGCTGTATAACGGCACCTATATGGTGCCCAACACGGTGCTGGCGGTGGCGGTGTG
>JAFTBL010000026.1 GCA_017455225.1 Oscillospiraceae bacterium | reverse complement strand
GCCGACGAGACCCTGGGCAAGCGCAGCGCCAACGGTCTGATGTACCTGCCGGAGCACGCCAACTCCTTCGTGTCCGGCAAGGTGATCTCCGCCACGGACTACGGCACCCACACCCTCTTCATCGCCGAGGTCACCGAGGCCGAGACACTGTCCCGGGATCCCTCCGTGACTTACGCCTACTATCACGCCCACGTGAAGCCCCGCAGCAAGCCCGCCCCGGAGAAGAAAAAAGGCTTTGTCTGCAACATCTGCGGCTACGTTTACGAGGGCGACGTGCTACCGGAGGACTTCATCTGCCCGCTGTGCAAGCACCCCGCCTCCGACTTCTCTCCGCTGGAATGATCCGGCGGACTTGACCATAAAGATCAACGGGGACCGGTCAGCCGATCGGTCCCCGGAAAAAACTGGTAACAAATAATTGCAAAAAAAATACGGGCGAGAGGAAACCTTTTGCCCTGCTGCTGCGTCTATAGGGCAGAAAGGCAGGCAGAACGGACCCGTTTTGCTTTTTCAAGGAGGAATGGAAAGATGAAAAAAATTCTGGCTGTGGCCCTGGCGCTGCTGATGGCCCTGTCGGTGCTTCCCATGCCCGCCATGGCGGCGGACGCGGAGGTCCTGCGGGTCACCACCGGCGAAGATGCGGTCGACGAGGCCGACGGCGTGGTCTCCCTGCGGGAGGCGCTGGCTGCCGCAGACCCCGGCGACACCGTCACCGTTGATGACAGCGTCGGGACGATCACCCTGTCAAGCGCCCTGGAAGTGGACAAGAAGGTCACGCTGCAGCTCAGCGGCCAGACCATCGTCTCCGGCTACGATCCGGGCAGCGTGCTGGCCGCCATTCAGGTGGGCGAGCACGGCGAGCTGACGCTCAGCGGCCGGGGCACCGTGAAGGCCGCCCAGCTCCAGACCAGCGACCCGAACAAGAAGGCGGATTCCTTCGCCCTGTATCTGGCCAACAAGGGCGCTCTTGCCATTGGCGGCGAGGTGGGCGTCTCCGGCGACGCCGGCGAAACCGTGTACCTCATCGGCCTCAACAGCGAGACCCGCCTGACGCTGAACACCCAGGGCCGGATCACCGGCGGCGGCGTGGGCATCAAGGCCCTCAACGGCGCTACCGCCTATTCTGTGACGATCCACAACGTGACCGAGATCAGCAGCGGCATTGCCATGAGCCTGCTGGACGGCCCCAGCGCCTCCATCGAGAACGCCGCGCTCACCGGCGGCCTCATCGCCGAGGTGCCTCTCCGCAATCTGGTGGCCCCCGGCTATGAGGTGCTGCTGGACGGCACCCCCGCCACGGAGGACCAGCTCAACGCCCTGCCCGCCAAGGAGACGGCGAACAATCTGGTGTTCCGCTACTACGTTGCTCCCGAACCGGTGGCGACTACATACACCGTGACCTACATGGACGGGGAGACGGTGCTGAACACCGCCTCGGTGGAGGAAGGCCAGCCCGCTCCGGAGTATACGCCCGCTGAAAAGGAAGGCTTCACCTTCACCGGCTGGGATCCGGCGCTGCCCACAGAGGTCCACGACAACATCACGGTCTACGCCCAGTGGACCGAGAACGTACCGACACCGGTATACTACACCGTGACCTATATGGACGGGGAGACCGTTCTGAACACCGCCTCGGTGGAAGAAGGCCAGCCCGCTCCGGAGTACACGCCCGCCGAGAAGGAGGGCTTCACCTTAGCCGGCTGGGATCCGGCGCTGCCCGCGGCGGTCTATGATAACGTCACGGTCTACGCCCAGTGGACCAAAAATCCGGTGTACTACACCGTGACCTATACCGATCCGGACGGCCACATCCT
>JAFTBL010000025.1 GCA_017455225.1 Oscillospiraceae bacterium | reverse complement strand
TTCGAGCCGCAGACCGAGCAGGAGGAGATGATCTTCGAGGAGAACGTGTTCGGCGGCTCCGTACCGAAGAACTACTTCCCCGCCGTGGAAAAGGGCCTGCGCGAGAGCTGCCTGCACGGTGTGCTGGCAGGTTACCCCGTGGTGTTCCTGAAGGCCACGCTGGTGGACGGCTCCTACCACCCGGTGGACACCTCCGAGATCGCCTTCAAGCTGGCGGCCAACCTGGCCTTCAAGGCCGCGCTGCCCGAGGCCAAGCCCGTGCTGATGGAGCCCATCGGCGAGCTGAAGGTCACCGTGCCCGACAGCTTCGTGGGCGACGTGATGGGCGATCTGAACAAGCGCCGCGGCCGCGTGATGGGCATGACCCCCACCGGCGACGGCGAGACCGTGCTGGAAGCCGAGGTGCCCATGGCGGAGATGACGTCCTACGCCATCGATCTGCGCTCCATGACCCAGTCCCGCGGCACCTTCACCTTCAACTTCGTCCGCTACGAGGATTGCCCCGCTGCGGCGCAGGAGAAGGCCATTGCCGAGGCCAAGGCGCTGGCGGAAGAGGAATGACCCCATCAAAACGGCTGCCGGAGATCCGGCAGCCGTTTTTTCTTCGGGAAACGCGGCGTAAAATTTGTCAAAAGAGCGGATTGGTACTTTTCAAACGCCGGGTCGCTATGGTATAATCTTATCAAGTCAAAATGCGGGGCTCTCCCGCCAATGAAAGGACAGGAGGATATTCTTATGAAGAAATGGGTATGTTCTGTTTGCGGTTACGTCCATGAGGGCGACACCCCTCCGGCGCAGTGCCCGGTGTGCAAGGTGCCCGGTTCCAAGTTCGTGGAGCAGGCGTCTGAGCTGGCGTGGGCTTCTGAACACGTGGTGGGCGTGGGCAAGGTCTTCGGCGCCGACGTGCCGCAGGAGGTGCAGGATGAGATCGTCGCCGGTCTGCGCTCCAACTTCGAGGGCGAGTGCTCCGAGGTGGGCATGTATCTGGCCATGGCCCGCGTGGCGTACCGGGAGGGCTATCCCGAGATCGGCATGTATTGGGAAAAGGCCGGTCTGGAGGAGGCGGAGCACGCCGCCAAGTTTGCCGAGCTCCTGGGCGAGGTAGTCACCGACTCCACCAAGAAGAACCTGCAGATGCGCGTGGACGCCGAGAACGGCGCCACCCAGGGCAAGACCGACCTTGCCAAGCTGTGCAAGAAGTACAATCTGGACGCCCTGCACGACACCATCCACGAGATGGCCCGCGACGAGGCCCGCCACGGCAAGGCGTTCAAGGGCCTGCTGGAGCGCTACTTTGCCGCCGAGCTGCTGGGCGACGATATCAAGGGCCGTCTGGACGCCATCGCCAAAAAGATCGGCCTGTAAAAGCCGGCCTCTGTGCGTTCACAGCGGAAATGTGATGAGGGGAGAAGACTATGAGCTTTACCGAAGCTGTCAAAACCGTACTCGGCAAGTATACCGACTTTACCGGCCGCGCCCGCCGCAGCGAGTTCTGGTATTGGGCGCTGTTTGAGTTTTTGATCGGCGCTGTATTCGGCGTGCTGGTCACTATTCTGGGCGGGCAGAACAGCTTTCTGGGCGGCTTGGTCTACGGACTGTTTTATCTGATAGAGCTGGCGCTGCTGATCCCCAGTCTGGCGGTGATCTGGCGCCGCCTGCACGACGTGGGCAAGTCCGGCGTTTACTTCCTGTTCATTCTGATCCCGCTGGTGGGCGCCATTCTGCTGCTGGTCTGGTACTGTCAGGACAGCCAGAGCGGTGAGAACGAGTACGGCCCCAACCCCAAGGGCGAATAAGGAAAGGAAAATAGATCCATGGATATCAAGGCAAAGATCGAGGAGATCGTCAACAAGATCAAGAACGACGACGAGTTGGGCAAAAAGTTTGCCAAGGAGCCCGTCAAGACGCTGGAGGATCTGCTGGGCGTGGATCTGCCGGACGAGCAGATCAAGGCGATGGTGGACAGCGTGAAGGCCAAGCTGGAGGGCGCCGGCATCTCCGACAAGCTGGGCGATCTGGTGGGCAAGGCGGGCGCCGCCATCGACGAGGCCGCCGACAAGCTGGATCTGAACGAGAAGGCCGCCAAGATCGGCGACGCCATCGGCGGACTCTTCGGCAAGAAGTAAGCGCGCTTTGCACGGGGCGGCGCTCCGTGTTGCATAAAGCGAAACGATCGCGGATCGACCATCATTTTACAGAAAGAGGTGCGCAGTATGGGTAAATTTGTCGTCAAGCCCACCAAGACCGGTTTCGTGTTCAATCTGAAGGCCGGCAATGGCGAGGTCATCGCCGTCAGCGAAGTCTACACCACCGAGAAGGCCTGCCTCAGCGGCGTGGAGAGCGTTCGCAAGAACGCGGTGGACGCCAAGCTGGAGGATCAGACCGTGGAGAACTTCCAGCAGCAGACCAACCCCAAGTTCGAGGTCTACGTGGACAAGAAGGGCGAGTTCCGCTTCCGCCTGAAGGCCCGCAACGGCGAGATTATCGCCACCGGCGAGGGCTACAAGGCCAAGACCTCCTGCCTCAACGGCATCGACAGCATCCGCCGCAACGCGCCGGACGCCGAGCTGGTGAAGGAAGAGGCGTAAACCCCATATCGAAAAACGGGAGGGTGCGACGCGTCCTCCCGTTTTTGCGCGGTGGACAAGGGCCGCCGGGTTGTGTTATAATACCGGTAAGACCGAGAAACGACCCGAAAGGAGATTTGTATGACCGGAGCTGAAAAACATTCTGTCCAAGGTAGACCACACCCTGCTTTCCCAGACCGCCACGTGGGAGCAGATCCGCGCCATCTGTGACGACGGCATCCGCTACGGCTGCGCCAGCGTGTGCATCCCCGCCTCCTACGTGAAGAAGGCGGCGGACTATGTGCAGGGCAAGATCGCCGTGTGCACGGTGATCGGCTTTCCCAACGGCTACGACACCACCGCCGCCAAGTGCTTTGAGGCGGCGGACGCGGTGAAAAACGGCGCCGGGGAGATCGACATGGTCATCAACGTGGGCTGGGTGAAGGACGGCCTGTACGATCAGGTGCTGGAGGAGATCCGCGCCGTGAAGGAGGCCTGCGGCGGCAGGCTGCTGAAGGTGATCATTGAGACCTGCCTGCTGACCGACGAGGAGAAGGTCGAGCTGTGCCGGGTGGTCAGTCAGTCCGGCGCGGATTACATCAAGACCAGCACCGGCTTCGGCGGCGGCGGAGCCACCAGGGAGGACGTGGCGCTGTTCAAGGCGCACGTGGCGCCCCACGTGAAGATCAAGGCCGCCGGCGGCATCGCCGACCTGAAGGATGCGGAGGATTTCATCGCCCTCGGCGCCGACCGGCTGGGCACCAGCCGCATCGTCGAGGCCGTCAAGGCGCTGGAAGCGTAAAGGAGGAGAAGGATATGACCCCTCATAACAACGCGCCGCAGGGCGCCTTTGCCAAAACCGTGCTGATGCCCGGCGACCCGCTGCGATCCAAGTTCATTGCCGAGACCTTCCTCACAGACCCCGTGCTGGTGAACAACGTCCGGGGCGTGCAGGGCTATACCGGCGCCTACAAGGGCGTGCCGGTCAGCGTGATGGCCAGCGGCATGGGCATCCCGTCCATCGGCATTTATTCCTACGAGCTGTTCACCCAGTACGACGTGGACAACATCATCCGCGTGGGCTCCGCCGGGGCGCTGCGGGAGGACATGGAGCTGGGCAGCG
>JAFTBL010000003.1 GCA_017455225.1 Oscillospiraceae bacterium | reverse complement strand
GGCTCTCGCCCACGCGCACGCTGGCCGAGGAGGACGATGACCCGGTATAGTACCGCGTGATCGTCTGATAGCGTGACGGCCTTCCGACAGAGATGCTTTCGCCGTTTGCCACAAAATACGTGGGATCGCTGGGGTAAAAATTGCTCAGATCCTGTCCCAGATCGTAATAAACGGACAGCTCGATGTAGTATGTGTTCCCCAGACCGCGCGCCGCGCGGGCGGTCTGTCTGGCGGAATAGTTGCTGCCGGTCTCGGTTTTTGTCACCGCCGTTCCCCAGCTCGACCCGGAGGGCAGCGTCGGAGCAGTTGAACTCCAGCTCATGGCTCAGCCCTCCTTATGCCTCGTATTTCAGATAGATCTGCCCGTTGGAAATGTCCGAAGTGGTGGGCGTGGCCGTGCCCATTTTGATGCCCACATTGGAGGGCAGGATATCTGTTCCCAGCTTGGCGGCGGTGACAGCGCCGGCGGCGATCTTCGCAGCCGTTACCGCCAGATCCGCGATCTTCACCGTGGTCACGGCGTCCTGGGCCAGCTTGGTGTTGTCGATGGTGGCGTTGGCGATCTTGGCCGCCGTCACGGCCAGATCCGCGAGCTTTTCCGTGGTAACAGCCCCGGCTGCCAGCAGCGCGGTGGTGACAGCCAGCGCCGCGATCTTGCCGGTGGTGATATTCCCGTCGGCCACCTTCCCGGTGGGAACGGCCCCGTCGGCGATCAGCGCCGTGGTGATGGCCAGCGCGGCGATCTTGGCGGCCGTCACAGAACTTTCGGCCAGCTTGGCCGTGGTGATGGAGCCGTCGGCCACGCTGCCCTGGGTGATGTCCTGCATGGCCTGCACGATGGCCTCCAGCGCCTCCTGCACCGTGGCGGCGCTGATGCCGGATACGGTGTCCACGCCGATCTGCCAGGCGGCCGCGGCGCTCTGCAGCTCGTCGATAAGGCTGTTGAAGTGGGGCATCACCACCGTCTCCACCAGCGCGTCAAAGGCAGCCTTGTTCTGCGCGGCCGTGCCGGTGAGCTTGTTGGGGCGGCTCTGCACCCCCGCCGCGGCGATTTCCGCGGACGTGATCTTTTGATTATTGAAACTCATGTTTCCTCCTTGCCTGTTGTAGGGTCGGATAGCATCCGCCCGCCTCCGGCGTTTTGTCATCCTGACGCCCCGCATATTCCCGCGGGGTGTGCCGAGCAAGTTCATTCCTTGCTTGCGAGGCTGCGCAGCGAAGGATCTTTCCCTTCTCTGTCATCCTGAGCGGAGCGCAGCGGAGTCGAAGGATCTTTTCTATCTCTTCGCATAGTTCCCCACCACATAGTGCTTAGTGATCTGGAATATGCCGAAGCCCTCGTTGACTTCGCTGTTGCGCACGATCAGCTGCAGGCGCTTGTAGTTTTTCACCTTCCGGTTCAAAAAGATCTCCTGGGGGCTGTCGTCGGTGTTGAAGGTAAAGCGCTCAAAATCGATATCGCTGAAATTCAGAATGTCCATATCCCGCTGCGCGGCCTTTTTCTCCTGCCCGGCCGTCCGGTCGGAGCGGAAGTAGATCGTGCCGCTGGAGCGTGCATAGGGCTTGATGGTCACGCAGCAGCCACGCTTGAGCATGGTCTTTCTCGCCGCGGGCGTGCCGTCGTCGTCATATCTGGTAGCCCATACCGCGTCGATGGCCGCTCCGTCGTCACTGTAGCGGGACATGTCCTCCACGTCGCTGTTGATCTTGCAGATCCGTCCGTCCGCGGTGCCGAAATACAGGTTTTCCACCCTTCCGTTTTTCTCGCCCAGCCAGCAGTGGGCCGGCACATTCTCCCAGTAATAGCACTCATAGACGAAATCGCCCAGGCTGGCGCTCTTGTAGCTTTTGCTCTGTCTGCCGTCCATAGCGTACACATGCCCGTTGGGCAGGGAGAGCAGATACATGCCGTTCCAGATCACCGCCTCCGCCTCATCCAGATGGTTCTCCCGGGTGAGCTGCGCATTGATGTAGTAGCTTCGTCCCTGGGCGATCCGCTCACTGGTGAGAGCATTGGCGGTGATGGCCATTACACCCGTCCTGGACAGAAACAGCGGATCGTCCAGCAGGGATGCAAAGCTCCCCGGGCTGATGGCGCCCACGCCGGCGATGGCCTGCTGCAGCGGGAAAACCGCCTCGCCGTCATCGTTGACGGCGGCGGTACGCAAAAACACCGTGCTGTCCTGGCCGTCGTCGGCCTTCACAATGCCCTGGCTGCTGCCCAAGCGGCAGTAGCCCAGGATCGCGGTGCTCTCGCTGCCCACGGTGGAATAGCTCAGATCCGGGATGTACGTCGGATCGTTCAAACCGCTGATCCAGTCCTGATTCGGGAATTCCGGATTTCCGGACAGCACCAGCCGGTCGTTGGTGCCCACGCCGTAGGTGGTGAGGATCGTGCATTTGTCGATCTTGTCGGCATAGCCCTCCACCGTGTGAGGGAACTGCACCACCAGGCCGTCGGCCTGCCCGGCGTCCGGGGCGGCCGGGGCCGTGTTCATGGTCACGGTGCCGTTTTCCCTGTCCACGGTGAAGTCCGAGGTCTCCTCTCCCCACACCCAGCAGCGCACGTCTCCGGTCTCGTCCACGTCGGCGTCCAGGGCAAAGGTCACGGCGGTGCCGTCCGTCTGGAAGGCGTTCTTCCGATACGGCGTCATCAGGTTGATATCCTCATAGCTGACGCCGCCGCCCTCGCTGGTACGGGTGATGGTCGTGGTGGGAACAAAGGCGTCCGCCTCCGATACCCGCCGCGCCGTCTCGCCGTCATAAACGAGATACCCGCCTCCCGTGACGATCCACAGTCTGCCGGAGAGGAACACCGCCCGGTTCTTGTGTTCGGGCAGTCCGGAGAGCAGCTCCGCGGGCGTCTCGCCGTCATCCCAGCGGTAAAGCCGGGTGCCGGCGTGGGCCAGCTTATGGGTTTCCCCTCCGAAGGTCGCGGCAAAAAGGCCGTATATCGCCCCCTCCAGCGTATGCAGTGTCCGCCAGCCGGAGCGCTTCTGGGGCATCCCGCCGCCGTCGGCCACGATGTTGGTGCACATCGGCGAGCGGTATTTCTCCACCAGGGACGGATCCGTGGAAAAATCCGCCCCTTTGAAGGTGGAATAAATGGTGCGCTGGATTCCCGCGCCTCGTTTTCCCGCCACAGCCGTCACCTCCCGCGGTAATACCGCTGGCGGACCCGCAGGGCGTCCCCGGGAAGAGAGGTGTCCAGCAGATTCACCATCTGGTTGAACATCTGCATATAGGCGCTGTAATCCAGCACCAGATCCGGCAGCAGGTTCTGCGCCGCCACATAGTAGGGCATGCACTCACAGGCGTCCTCGCCCAGCTCGAACTCGTAATCGTCTCCGGCGTCGGGCGCGATGGCCGCGGGGCAGGCAAAGTATTCCACTTCGATCTCCTTTGCCCCGTCCCCCTCCGGCACGATCATGCGTCCCCGCCGCCAGTGATACCGGTCGTTGGCAGGCACGCCGTCCCGCCAGATCCTGTACACGTTGCGGAAGTCCGTCGGCATCAGGTATTCCGTCCGTCCCGGCTGGGGCGTGAAGCGCTTGCTGCGCACGATCTTTTTGATCTGGGAGAGCATCTTCTGGGCGATATCGAAGAAATATACCATTTTCTTTTCGATGTCCTCGTCGTGCTCTATTTCGCCGCCGGTGCTGTGCTCATCCAGCAGCATGTAAACCTTGTCCTTGGCCTCCCCCAGGGTCATGGGATGTGCCTCCTTTCTGTTTATTCCTCGTCCAGCACCAGCACCCGGGCGTCGGTGTCCGCCGCG
Source organism: Oscillospiraceae bacterium (assembly GCA_017455225.1). The sequence continues at coordinate 1,154 of JAFTBL010000003.1, read as the reverse complement.
GACGCGGCAGCGGACAGCTCCCGCACCGTCAGAGGCAGTACCGTAGCCCCGCCGGGGGAGAGCACCCAGCCGTTGGCAGAGGTCACGTCCTCGCCGTCGTCCCGTTTTTCCTTGAAATAAACGGCGGCGGAATCGCTGTTGTTCTCCACCAGGCAGCCCAGCCCGCCGATATTCACCGTCTGCGCCTGGGTGCCCAGGGTCAGCGCTATCACTTTCTCGATCTTGTACATTTTTCTCCTTTCAGCCGATGACAAGCTTCATTGCCGCCGTCAGCACCGCCACTCCGATGGAGGACAAAATGCCGATCAGCCAGTTGAGCTTGGTGTTGATGGTCGCCATGGAGACGTCCCCGGCGGCCAGCCGCCGGGCAGTCTCCTCGCGGAATCGGTCAAAGCCGCTCTGCAGGTCCCGCAGCTCCCGGCAGGGATGGGAACAGTTATTCTCCATGTCCCCACCCCTCCAGCAGGGGCACGATCACGGCGTTGTATACCGCCGAAAGCCCCGCCGCGGCGCCGCCGATAAACAGCATCAGCAGCACGTGTCTGCCGCTTGTCCAGTCGGAAAGGGCCTGCTGCAGCACCGTGGCGTCGGCCATCCAGTAGGCCAGCATGGCCTGCCAGAAGGTTCTTGCCGCCCGGACAAGAACGTCCTTTTGTTTTTCGTTCATTGCTTTGCTCCTTTATGCCTCGCTTGCGTTCGCCGCCGCAGCGGCGAAGAAATCCGGGTCATCCTTGAGCGCAGCGAAGGATCTTTCTCCGCTGCGCTCTCCCGCGCGATCAGCCCGGGTCGCCGAAGATGATCTGTCTTGCGTCGCCCCAGCCCACGCCGAAGTCGGCGTACGCGGTGTACAGATCCTTCAGGGGGTTGTCCTGGGGAGACTGCATCACCGTGGGACGGGTGTTGTAAACGATGTTCACCAGCTCCTTCATCAGCCGGCGATCGCAGACGGCCCACTGCTTGGCACTGAAGCCGTCCGCGCCGCCGCCCATCACCAGATACCGCATGCCGTAAACCGGGTTGGCGCCGTTGTGGTCGCTCTCGGGGTCGGCGGTGGGGGTCAGCTTGGCGTTCTCTCCGAACATCTTCTTGGCCTTTTCCTCCAGCTCGGGTGCGATCAGGACCGTGTCAAAATCGCACAGGAACGGCATGCCGTC